>NZ_JBYCLC010000152.1:0-5973 GCF_057473685.1 Mycobacterium sp. TH-M116
GGCCTGGGCGAACTCGTCGCCGACAGCGTACGCGTCGGCCGGCTTCGCGCCACGACCGATTTCGGTGCGCTTGCCGACAACGACTTCGTGATCGTGACCGTGGGTACGCCGCTGGGGCCGGACTTCGAGCCCATCGTCGACGACATCAAGGCGGCGGCGCGGGCCGTGGGGGAGCACCTGCGTGCCGGCCACCTCGTCATCCTCAAGAGCACGGTTCCGCCCGACACCACCGAGAAGCTGGTCCGGCCGATCCTCGAGGAGACCTCGGGGCTGCGGGCGGGCGTCGACTTCGGGTTGGCGTTCTGCCCCGAGCGGCTGGCCGAAGGCCAAGCCATCCGCGAGCTGACGTCGATCCCCGTCGTGGTCGGTGCCGTCGATGAGCGCAGCGCCCGCGCGTGCTCCACACTGTGGCGACACGCCCTGGGGGTGGACTCCGTCGTCGTCGACGACCCACGGACCGCCGAGATGGTCAAGCTTGCCGACAACCTGTGGGTGGACCTCAACGTCGCGCTGGCCAACGAGCTGGCCAAGGTGTGCGACCGGCTCGGCATGGACGCCCTGCAGGTCATCGAGGCGGCCAACACGATGCCCAAAGGCGGGCGCGATGCGAACATCTTGCGCCCGAGCATGGGCGTCGGCGGGTACTGCCTGACGAAGGACCCGTGGTTCGTCAACCACCTGGGGCAGTCCCTCGGGTTGGAGCTGTCCATCCCGCGGACGTCGCGGACCGTCAACGACACGATGCCGGCCTACACCTACGGGTTGCTCACCCAGTTGCTGGCCGATCAGGGCAAGGCGGTGGAGACCAGCAAGGTCGCGGTGCTGGGCATCGCGTTCAAGAACAACACCGGCGACTGCCGGCTCACTCCCACCAAGTACGTGCTCGCCTTGCTCGAGGAGTCCGGCTGCCAGCTGTCGGTCCACGATCCCTGGGTGCTGGAGGAAGAGGCCCACACGGTGACGAAGATCCCGCTGACCGCGGACATCGAGTCGGCGGTCAAGGATGCCGACGCGCTGGTGGTGCTGGCGGGGCACCGGGAGTTCCACCAGATCCCGCTGGTGCGGCTCGCGGAACTGACGGCAGCCCGGTGTGTGTTCCTGGATGGCCGCAACAGCTTTGACCCGGCGGCGGTGCGCGCCGCCGGTTTCGTCTACAAGGGAATCGGCCGCTGAGCGGCCGATCAGCAAACGCAAACCGCTACGGGGAAACGAAAGAGCACATATGTCCAATGTCGTCGTGACGGGCGGCTACGGTTTCATCGGATCGCACCTGGTTTCGGCGCTGCTGGACCGCGGAGACTCGGTCACGGTGTTCGACGTCGCCAAGAGCACCCGCGACAGCAGCATCGACTTCGACCGGCACGCCAACTTCCGGTTCGTGCAAGGCGACGTCACCGATCTGGCCGCGCTGCAACAGGCCCTGACACCCGGAGTCGACACGGTCTTTCACCTGGCCGCCGTCGTCGGGGTCACGAACTATCTCAACGATCCGCTCGGTGTTCTCGACGTGAACGTGATCGGTACGCGCAACGTCCTGGAGTTGAGCCAGCGGCACGGAACGCGGGTGGTGTTCGCCAGCACTTCGGAGGTGTTCGGGAAAAATCCCAACCCCCCCTTCGCCGAGGACGACGACCGCGTGCTGGGTTCGACGAAAACCGCGCGCTGGAGCTACAGCACCAGCAAGGCCATGGCCGAACATCTCGTGTTCGCAATGCATTCCGCCTACGGGCTGCCGGTGACGGTGGTGCGTTACTTCAATGTCTATGGCCCGCGCCAGAATCCGATCTTCGTGATCTCGCAGAGCATCCACCGGATCCTCAACGGCCGCCCGCCGTTGCTGTACGACTCCGGTGCGCAGACGCGGTGTTTCACCTATGTCGACGACGCCATCGCCGGCACCTTGCTCGCGGCCGACAGCGACGCGGCGATCGGTGAGGCTTTCAACATCGGCAGCATGACCGAGACGACCATGCGTGACGCCGTCGAGCTGGCGATCACGATCGCGAACGTCGATTCCGTGTCGAGCGCTGAAGCCGTTGACACCGCGGCGCGCTACGGGGGCCGCTACGAGGACATTCCCCGTCGCATCCCGGACTCGACCAAGGCGCAGCGGGAGCTCGGGTGGCGCCTCAACGTTGATGTCGAGGACGGGATCCGCCGCACCATCGAGTGGGCGCGGGCCAACCCGTGGTATCTCGAAGAGCCCGCGGGGCGTCCGGCATGAGACGACAGACGAGCCTGGCGCGGGTTGTGCGCGTGCTGCCCTAATTGTTTGCGAGCGCGCGGTCGGCAAGTGCGCCGATCACCGGTGCCAATTGCCGGGAGTATTCCGGCGTGAGGTGGCTGTCGTCGAGGTAGACCTGGGTGTTGCCCACGATGACAGGGCAGCGTTTCACGGTGCAGAACAGTTCGGTGAGGTCGGTGTACTGGCCACCGCCGGCTCTGGTGACGGCGGACTCAGCGGCGATTCCGGGCTGGTTGACCGCGGTCGACCGTGATGGTGTGCAGGCCGTCACGTCATCGAGGTGGCTGGACAGGCACAGCGGCACCACGGAGTGTGGATCCGGGACCGGCCCGAGCACCAGCACCTGCGAACCGATGCTGCGCAGCTGCCGCACGAGGCGGGTCAGGCTGTCAATCCAGGCCGGGTCATAAGGCGTGAAACCTGACAGCCAACCGTTCTCGTTGCCACCACGGTATCCCCGCCACACGCTCAGGATGACCAGCCGTGGCCGCTCGGCGCGCAACCGGTCCATGACCTCACCGCGCCACTGTTCACAGCGCCGAAAATGTTCGACCACACGACTGAAGAGGCGGTTGGTGATGGGCACGTCTATCAAGGGGCAGCCCATCTTGGCCATCATCTCCAGCCGCCAGGGCCGCTGCCGGGCGATCTGCTGGAACGCCGGATTCCACATCGCGGCATGCGAGTCGCCGACCAGGGCCACCGTGGTCGGCGAGGCTGTATCGCCCGTCGCGCACTCAGGCTGGCCACCTTGGAACTGCGAGCGTAGGCAGCTGTCGGGCGAATTGCCCTTGCCGTTTGCGGCGCCGCCGGCAAGCGGCGGGCTCAGGTTCGACGGCACGGTTTTGATTCCCTCAGATGCCGCCACTGCGGTCTGCACTTGGGCGAACACGTGCACCACCGCTGCGGCGTAGGCGTCGACGGAGGAGCCCGGGAGCGGAGGAGCCGCGATGACGGTCAGCGGCGTAGCAGCGGGACCGCGCGGGACCGGGACGGTGATCCATTGCGGTAACACCATTCCGACTGCGACGACGACTGCGGTGGCCGCACCGCCGAGCGTGAGGCTGGCCACGGCTGACCGGCGAATCGGAGCGGCGAAGCGGAGCGGGTTCTCGACGAACCGCAGTGTGAGCACCGCCAGCGCACCCGAAAGCAAGACCTCCGCCAGCCTGCCGCCCAGCCCCACTGAGTGGCCCAGCAACGCCGGCGTGAGCACGAGCACAGGCCAGTGCCATAGATACAGGGAGTAGGAGACTCGCCCGATCGCGCGCATTGGCGAGATTGCCAGGAGGCGGCCGCATCCCTGGGTAGATGCGGCACAACCGGCGCCGATCACCAACGCCGCACCCAGCACCGGCAACAGCGCAGCGACACCCGGGTAGAAGGTGGCTGCGCTCAACTGGGTACAGGCCAGCAGGATCACCCCCAGCCCGGCCCACCCCGCTGTCGCTGCAGCTCGTGGTGATAGTCGGCGCCACTGGCCGACAGTGAGCGCGATCATGCCGCCGGCGGCCAACTGCCAAGCCCGGGTGGGCAGCGAGAAGAACGCCGTAGTGGTCAACAAGTAGGTGCTCAGCAGCGACAGTGCGAACGAGAAAACCGCGACCAGTGCAAGGACCACAAGATACGGGCGTTCCGAGGAGGGGACCCGGGTTCCACTGGCGCGTCGTCGCGCCCGCCGCGCGCACCGGATCAGCCACGCCGTGCCAATGATCACGGCCGGCCACACCAGGTAGAACTGTTCTTCGACGCCCAAAGACCAGTAGTGCTGGAATGGCGACGGGGGCAGGTGACCGAAGTAGTTGACGCCTCGCGTGATGAACCAGAAATTCCCGACGTACAGCGCGCAGTAGATGCCGTCATCCATGACGGCCCGGGCCTGAACCGCGGGTAACAGGATCGCCGAGGCGATCATGGTGAGGACGCCGACCGTGGCCGATGCCGGAAGCAGTCGGCGGGCCCGCGCCCCGTAGAAGCGGCCCAGCCCGATGGTGCCGGTGGTGCTCACCTCGCGCCAGAGCAGTCCCGTGATCAGGAAGCCCGAGATGACGAAGAACACGTCCACCCCGACGAACCCACCACCCACACCGGGCATGTGCGCGTGGAAGAGGACCACAGCGACCACCGCAACAGCGCGAAGGCCCTCGATGTCGGGACGGAATTCCTTGTTTGCCACGCTGCGCGCCTGCGCTACTTCGTTAGCGCTAACGCTGTCGGCCTGGCGCACTTTCACCAATCTGTTCGAGGACGCGCTTGTCGAATCGACGAATTATCACACATACGTTCAACGCTTCTCGGCCAGACCCTGCACTCCTTGCGCACTGGCCAGCTCTCCGACGGACCGAGGCGGCCGCTTGCCCCACAATTTCCGGCTTCCAGCTCGATAGCGCAGCTACCGGGTTATGCTGCAGGGCGGCTGAGCCGGGGACGCGGGCTGTCGCTTCCGTTCCCCAGGACGCGCGCGGGAACTGAAAGGCTAGGATTTCGCCGATGAAATTTGTGCTGGCAAACTGGGGAACGCGCGGCGAAGTCGAGCCCTACGTCACTGTCGGCCGCGAGCTGGTGCGTCGCGGGCATGAGGTCCACATGGCCGTCGCGCCTGAGATGGTCAGCTTCACCGAGGCGGCCGGGCCTGCGGCGGTCGCGTACGGACCGGCGTTGAAGGCCATCCTGGACCCGCACCGCGATTTCTGGGCGGGTTTGTTCGCCAACCCGTGGAGGATCCGCGAGCTGGGCAGACTTTCGGGCGAATATTCGAAGCCCCTCATCGAATGTCGTGCGGAGGTGAGTGCGACGCTGACGTCACTGGCGGAGGGGGCCGACCTGTTGCTCACCGGCATGAATTTCGAGGACGACGCCGTCAACGTCGCCGAGCATTTCGGCATCCCGCTTGCCACCCTGCATATCTTCCCGCTGCGAATCAACGGCGAGCTCCTGCCGTTCCTGCCGGCGCCGGTGGCCCGCTCCGCGATGACGCTGCTCGACTGGGCGGCGTGGCGTGGAGGGAAGAAGGTCGAGGATGCGCAGCGCCGTGGATTCGGTTTGCCCGAGGCAACACGGCCGTGGCCGCGCCGCATCACCGAACGCGGATCGCTGGAAATCCAGGCCTACGACGAGGTGTGCTACCCCGGGCTGGCAGCCGAATGGGCCGAATGGAATGCGCAGCAGGTTCCCAAGAGGCCGTTTGTCGGCGCGTTGACGATGGAGTTGCCGACCGACAGTGACGACGAGGTCGCGTCGTGGATCGCCGCGGGAAAACCGCCGATTTGCTTCGGCTTCGGCAGCGTGGGCGTCGAATCTGCTGCGGCAACGCTTTCCATGATCAGCTCGGCCTGCGCGCAGCTGGGCGAGCGGGCGTTGATTTGCGCCGCCGGGACCGACTACAGCAACGTCTCCCACTCCGAGCACGTCAAAGTGGTGGGCGTGATGAATTACGCGGCGGCGTTGCCGGGCTGTCGCGCGTTCGTGCACCACGGTGGCGCCGGCACGACGAACGCGGGCTTGCGCGCGGGACTGCCGACGCTGATCCTGTGGACGCTGCCCGACCAGGGGCTGTGGGGAGCGCGCGTCAAACGCTTGAAAGTCGGTATGGGACGGCGTTTTTCGGCCACCACCGAAAAGTCGTTGATCGCGGACCTGCGCACTGTCCTGGCCCCGCAGTGCCTCACCCGGGCCCGCGAGCTGGCCGCGCGGATGACCAAACCCGCTGAAAGCGCTGCGACCACCGC
>NZ_JBYCLC010000153.1:0-6547 GCF_057473685.1 Mycobacterium sp. TH-M116
CCCCGCTGACCTCTCCGAGACGAACACCCTCGGGCTGGCGGCCAGTCCATATCTGCGCCAGCACGCCGACAATCCCGTGCACTGGCAGCAATGGACGTCGGAGTCGCTGGCACTCGCGGCTGCGCGCGACGTGCCGATCTTGCTGTCCGTCGGCTACGCCGCCTGCCACTGGTGTCACGTCATGGCCCACGAGTCGTTCGAGGACCATCAGGTGGCGGACGCGATGAACGCGGGGTTCGTCTGCGTCAAGGTCGACCGGGAGGAGCGGCCGGACATCGACGCGGTCTACATGAGCGCCACTGTCGCGCTCACCGGGCGGGGCGGGTGGCCGATGACGTGTTTCTTGACGCCCGACGGCCGGCCGATCTTCTGCGGCACCTATTACACGAAAAAAGATTTCCTGCAGATCCTTTCGGCGGTCACCCAGGCCTGGCGGGAACGGCGCGACGAGGTCGAGGAGGCGTCCGACCGCATAGCCGGGGAGTTGCGGGCGATGACGGACGCGTTCTGGGAGCAAGCAAGCGGGGGCCCGGCGTTGGTCCCCGCAGTCTGCGACTACGCAGTCGCGTCGCTCCTGGCCGGCGAGGACAAGGTCAACGGCGGCTTCGGCGACGCACCCAAGTTCCCGTCGGCCGCCGTTCTCGAGGCGTTGTTGCGCAACTACGAGCGCACCAAGTCGCGGGCCTCCCTGGAGGCGGTCGAACGCGCCGGCGGCGCGATGGCCCGTGGCGGCATCTACGATCAACTGGCCGGCGGCTTCGCCCGCTACAGCGTCGACAACGCCTGGGTGGTTCCGCATTTCGAGAAGATGCTCTACGACAACGCGCTGCTGCTGCGCGCCTATGCGCACTGGTTCCGCCGCACCGGAGATCCGCTGGCCCGCCGCGTCACCGCCGAGACAGCGCGGTTCCTGCTCGTGGAGCTCTCCGACGCCGACATGTTCGTCTCGTCTCTGGACGCCGACGCCGACGGCCGCGAGGGTTCGACCTACGTCTGGACCCGCAAGCAGCTGAGCGATGCGCTCGGCGATGACGACGGCCGTTGGGCCGCAAAACTTTTCACGGTAACCCGATCCGGCACTTTCGAGGACCGGACCTCGGTGCTGCAGCTGCGCGAAGACCCCGACGACCCGCAACGGCTGGAGCGGGTGCGCTCGGCGCTGCTGGCCGCCCGCCGCACCCGGGCCCAGCCGGGACGCGACGACAAGGTCGTCACCTGCTGGAACGGGCTGGCGATTGCCGCGCTCGTCGAAGCCGGCGTGGCCCTGGACGAGCCGGAGTTGGCCCGCGCCGCGGCGCGGTGTGCGGCGAAGCTGCTGGAACTGCACGTCGCCGACGGCCGGCTGCGGCGTTCCAGCCTGGGCGGGGTGGTCGGTGACAGCGCCGCCACCCTGGACGATCACGCCACGCTGGCCGCCGGGCTGCTGGCGCTGTATCAGGTCACCGCCCAGGAGAACTGGCGCACGGGTGCGATCGGGCTGCTGGACACGGCGATGCAGCACTTCGCCGATCCGTACCGGCCAGGCCGCTGGTTCGACACCGCCGACGACGCCGAAGAGCTGATGTTGCGGCCCGCCGACCCGTTGGACGGGGCGACGCCGTCGGGCGCGTCGTCGATCACCGAAGCGCTGCTGACCGCCGCGCATCTGGTCGACGGGCCCCGCGCCGAGCGGTACCTGCAGGCAGCCTCCGATTCGCTCAATGCGCATTCGATACTGCTGTCGCAGGCGCCCCACTCGGTCGGTAACTGGGTGTCCGTCGCCGAGCTGGCGGTTCGCGGGCCGCTGCAGATCGCGGTCGCCTGCGACCCGGCACACTCCGAGCTGCTGACCGAGGCCCGCCGCCTGGCGCCCGGCGGGGCGATCGTCATCGGAGGGGCGCCGGACTCGTCGGCGTTGTTCGCCGGCCGCAGTCGGGTGCGCGACGCCGACACCGCCTACGTGTGCCGCGGCCGGGTGTGCGATCCCCCCGTGACCCGGGCAGCCGATCTGGCCGCGGCCCTGGGTGTCCCCCGGCGATAGCCCGACCGTTACCCTGCCTCACATGCCGCACTCCGACGACCGGACTCGAGCGATCACCGACACCGTCAACCGCTACATCGCGCTGATCGCCACGGGCAGCGCCGACGACCTGGTCGAGCTGTATGCCGACGACGCCTCCGTCGAGGACCCGGTCGGCGGCGAGGTGCACATCGGCCGGCAGGCGATCCACCGCTTCTACTCCGCGATCGACGACGCACGGCGCGAATGCGAACTGGTGTCGCTGCGGGTGGCCGGCGACGAGGCGGCTTTCCAGTTCCGGCTGACTGTGAACACCGGCGGTCACCGGATGGTGATCGAGCCGATCGACGTCATGGCCTTCGACGATCGCGGCAGGATCGCGACGATGAAAGCGTACTGGTCGGCCGCCGACGTGACCCAGCTCTGAAAGTTCGCCTCGATCAGGCCGGGTGGCCGACGTAGAAGACGGCCAGCCACATCGCGATGTAGTGCAGAACCGCCGCGAGCACGGTGAACGCGTGGAACACCTCGTGGTAGCCGAAGGTGCGCGGCCACGGGTCGGGCCAGCGCAGCCCGTAGAACACCCCCCCGACGCTGTACAGCACACCGCCGACTGCCAGCAGTACCATCGCGGCCACCCCGGCCGTGTGGATGATCGTCGGGGAGTACCACACCGCCACCCAGCCCAGCAGCAGATACAGCGGCACGCCCACCCACCGGGGTGCCGTCGGCCAGAACACCGTCAGCAGAATCCCGGCCACCGCGCCGCCCCACACGATCCACAGCACCACCACCCCGGTGTTCTGCGGCATGGCCAGGCGCGCGAACGGGGTGTAGCTGCCGGCGATGAACAGATAGATCGTCGAATGGTCCAGCCGTCGCATCCACAGCCGTGCGGTCGCCGATTTCCACTGGACGCGGTGATAGGTCGCGCTGACGGCGAACATCGCCACCGTGGCGGCGGCGTAGACCAGTGTCGAATGACCCGCGCGCGGCGAGGCGACCGCCCAGGAGACCGACACCAGCGTCGCCCCGCACACCACCGCCAACCACGCCGAGTAGAAATGGATCCAGCCGCGCATCCGCGGCCTGGTTAAGACGTCGGCGGCACCCTTGACGAGCTCTTCGACCGGGTTCTCCTGGCCGCGCCCCGGTGCTCCGGGCCCCGCATTGGGCCCCGCATTGGGCCCCGCATTGGGCCCCGAATTGGGCCCCGAATTGGGGGAAGTGCTGGTCTGGCTGCTCATGGCTCCTTTTTCCTGCCACGTCGAGTGCGTGTCGAGGGCCTGTCGTGCGACCACCCTAGCCGCGAATGGTTACGCGATGGTGTCGGCCGTTCGCGGCATCCGGTGCAATGGCGGTCGAAATCGCTGGGCCCGACAGTAGGGTGGGTCTTCGTGGAGATCATTCCGCCCCGGCTCAAGGAACCGCTCTACAAGATCTACGAGCTGCGGTTGCGGCAGGGCTTGGCCGCCTCACGAGCCGAATTGCCGCGCCACATCGCGGTCCTGTGCGACGGGAACCGGCGCTGGGCGCGCGACGCCGGTCACGACGACGTCAGTTACGGGTACCGGATGGGGGCGGCCAAGATCGCCGAGATGCTGCGCTGGTGCCAGGAAGCGGGCATCGAGATGACCACCGTCTATCTGTTGTCCACCGAGAACTTGCAGCGCGATCCCACCGAGCTGGCCGGGCTGATCGAGATCATCACCGAGGTCGTCGAGGAGATCTGTGCGCCGGCCAACCGCTGGAGCGTGCGCACCGTCGGGGACCTCGAGCTGCTCGGCGAGGAGCCGGCCCGGCGGCTGCGCGGCGCGGTCAAGTCCACACCGCTCGCGGCGTCCTTCCATGTCAACGTCGCGGTCGGCTACGGGGGACGCCGGGAGATCGTCGACGCGGTGCGGGCGTTGCTGAGCAAAGAACTCGCCAACGGCGCGACCGCCGAGGAACTCGTCGACGCCGTGACCGCCGACGCCATCTCCGAAAACCTCTACACCTCTGGGCAACCCGACCCCGACCTGGTGATCCGCACCTCGGGCGAGCAACGCCTGTCCGGCTTCCTGCTGTGGCAGAGCGCGTACTCGGAGATGTGGTTCACCGAGGCGCACTGGCCCGCGTTCCGCCGGGTGGACTTCCTACGTGCGCTGCGCGCCTACAGCGCGCGGCACCGCAGGTACGGCAGGTAGCCGAGACGGCCGACGTGCTACAACCGGGCTGCAACCGGGCCACAACCGGGCATATGGCGACCCCCACGTTGACGAACCGGATGCAGCGGCGCCGCGGCCGCTACGCTCGCAGCCGGGGCATCGACTACCGAAGGCCACCGAAGACCACCGAAGACCACTGAAGGGGCACTGGAATGGCTATGTCGACGATTCCGCCCGCGAAAGTCGTCCGGGCGATCGAACGTGCCAGGCACCACCTGGGCCGGCTGTACCGCCGGACGCTTCCCGCTCCGGCGGTCCTGCTGGAAATGCTGATGGACGCGTGGGTGTCGCAAGCGATCACGACGGCGGCCGACCTCGGCATTGCCGACGCGCTGGCGAAAGGTCCGCTCTCGGCCGCGGATTTGGCGAAGGCGGTCGATGCGGACACCGACGCGCTCGCCCGATTGATGCGCGCCCTCATCTCGCGCGGGATTTTTCGCCGACGCCGCGACGGCCGCTACGACCTGACCCCGTTGGCGCAGCCGTTGCGTCGCGACGCCGAGGTCTCCCTGGCCGCGTGGGCCAGGTGGGCGGGTTCGCCCCAGTTGCGTGAGCGTTGGAGCCATCTGACCGAGGGTATCCGCGAGGGTCGGTGCGTCGCCGCCGAGATGCGCGGCCAGAACATGTTCGACTACCTGGCCGGCCAGCCGGAACTGAACGCCATCTTCAACGAGGCCATGACCAACGTGTCCGAACTCTCGATCGCCCCGCTCATGGCGGCCTACGACTTCGGGCGCTTCGGTGCCAACCCCACCGTCGTCGACGTCGGGGGTGGGCACGGCCGGCTGCTTTCGGCCATCCTCGCCGCCACACCGCAGGCGCGCGGCATCCTGTTCGACATGCCCCAGGTCGTGGCGGGCGCCGTGGAGGGACTCCGCAGATACCGTGTCGACGGCCGCGTCGAAATCGCCGAGGGATCGTTTTTCGACGACGTCATACCCGCCGGTGGCGACGTCTACGTCCTCAAGAACGTGATTCACGACTGGCTCGACGACGACGCGGAGCGCATCTTGCGCAACGTGCGCTCGGCGTGCGGCAAGGGCAAGCACGTCGTCCTTGTCGAACTGGTGATCCCCACCCACGACCGAGATTTCGCGGGCAAATGGCTGGACCTGGACATGTTCGTCAGCGCCGCCGCGGCCGAACGCACCGCCGAGGAATACAGCCGGCTCCTGCAGCGCACCGGCTTCCGGCTGGTGCGGGTGGTCGAAACCGCGTCCCCGTTCAGCCTCATCGAGGCCGAAGCGGTGTAGGCGCGGAGCCCGGCAGCTACAGTTTGCGCAGACGCAGCCGGTTGATGGAGTGGTCGGCGTCCTTGCGCAGCACCAGGGTCGCGCGGGGCCGGGTGGGCAGGATGTTCTCCACCAGGTTGGGCCGGTTGATCGACCGCCAGATCTCGCGCGCGGCGGCGACGGCCTTGGTGTCGTTGAGGGCCGCGTAGTGGTGGAAGTGCGATTCGGGATCGGCGAACGCCGTGCTGCGCATCGCCAAAAACCGCGAGACGTACCACTGCTCGATGTCTTCGATGCGCGCATCCACATACAGCGAGAAGTCGAACAGGTCCGACACCATCAGGGTCGGACCGGTCTGCAGGACATTGAGGCCCTCCAAGATCAGGATGTCGGGATGCCGGACCACCTGTTTGGCTCCTGGAATGATGTCGTAGTGCAGGTGGGAGTACACCGGCGCGCACGCGTACTCCGACCCGGACTTGACCGTCGTCACGAAGCGCATCAGCGCCCGCCGGTTGTAGCTTTCGGGGAAACCCTTGCGGTGCATGAGGTTTCGCCGGTCCAACTCGGCGTTCGGGTGCAGGAAGCCGTCGGTGGTCACCAGGTCGACCCGCGGGTGGTGTCCCCAGCGGGCCAGCAGGGCCTTGAGCACGCGCGCGGTC
Source organism: Mycobacterium sp. TH-M116 (assembly GCF_057473685.1). NCBI lineage: Bacteria > Bacillati > Actinomycetota > Actinomycetes > Mycobacteriales > Mycobacteriaceae > Mycobacterium > Mycobacterium sp. TH-M116. The sequence continues at coordinate 6,101 of NZ_JBYCLC010000153.1, forward strand.
GTGGACTTGCCGACCGCAACGCTGCCGGCAACGCCGATGATGAACGGCACCGGCCGATCCGGGTTCTGCTGCGGCTCGCCGAGGAACTCGGCGGTGGCAGCAAACAGACGCTGGCGGGCGGCGACCTGCAGGTGGATGAGCCGAGCCAGTGGAAGGTAAACCTCTTCGACCTCGAGCAGGTCGAGCTGCTCGCCGAGTCCGCGCAGGCTGACGAGTTCGGCTTCGGTCAGGGCCAGCGGCGTCGACATGCGAAGCGCACGCCATTGCTTTCGGTCGAACTCCACATAAGGACTCGGCTCGCCAAGCCGCGGCATGCTGCAAGTGTGGCAGGGGCCGTCGGGCGCTCAACGCCTGGGCTGGCCAAAAGCGCCGCTCGATAGACTGGCGCTTGTGACTGCTGCACCTGACGCTCCCGCCACCTCGCCCGGCACGGCCACCTCGCCCGGC
>NZ_JBYCLC010000154.1:0-16649 GCF_057473685.1 Mycobacterium sp. TH-M116
TCAGGAGATGAAGAGTCAGGGGATGGGAGTCAGGAGATGGGGGCTCAGGAGATGTAGCGGACGATGCTCTCGGCCACGCAGGCCGGCTTGGGCGAGCCCTCGATCTCGACGGTGGTCGACACTGTCGCCTGCGCGGCACCGTCGCCGAGATCGTCGACGCTGACCAGTGAGCTTTGCGCGCGCACCCGGGAACCCACCGGGACCGGGGCGGGAAAACGAACCTTGTTGAGCCCGTAGTTGATTGCGAGCTTGATCCCGTTGACTGTGTACATCTGATGCTGCAGCCGCGGCAGCAGCGCCAGGGTCATGAACCCGTGGGCGATGGTGGTGCCGAACGGGCCGGCCGCCGCGCGTTCGGGGTCGACGTGGATCCACTGGTGATCGCCGGTCGCGTCGGCGAACAGGTTGACGTCGTCCTGGGTGATCGTCACCCAGTCGCTCTGCCCGATGGTCTCGCCCGTGGCGGCGCGGAGTTCGGCTACTGATTCGAAGGTGCGCATGCGGTGTCCTCCTTGGGTCCGGTTGGTAACAATAGCGCCGGATGACGGCCGCGCCCGAACGGGGCGCTGTGCGGGCGAAGGCTCCTCGGATCCGTTCGGGGGCGCGGCGCTTCTCGACTTCGGCTGCCGGCAGCCCGATCCGGTTGGCCGGCAACCGTGAAGCGAACCCGGGAGCGAACAGCGAAATGATGCAAGATAGGCACGTGAGACTGCTGCTCATCGCCGACACCCACCTTCCGCGGCGCGGGCGCGACCTGCCCACCCGGGTGTGGGACGAGGTCTCCACGGTCGACGTCGTCGTCCACGCCGGCGACTGGACAAGCGTCGAACTGCTCGACGCTCTGGAAGCCCGGGCGCCCCGACTGGTGGCGTGCTGGGGCAACAACGACGGGCCGCAGTTGCGCGCGCGGCTGCCCGAGCGCGCCGATGCGGTTCTGGACGGACTGCACCTCGCGGTGGTCCACGAGACCGGCGCGGCGACCGGAAGGGAGGCCCGGATGTCGCGGCTCTACCCCGACATCAACGTGCTGGTATTCGGTCACAGCCACATCCCCTGGGACAGCACGACGACAACCGGCTTGCGGCTGCTCAACCCCGGCTCGCCGACCGACCGCCGCCGGCAACCGCAGTGCACCTACATGACCGCGACCGTCGACAAAGGCACTCTGACCAGCGTCGAACTACACGAACTTCGACGATGACCTCTCCGAGGAGGCCGTCAGCAGGTTGCCTCTGTACGAACCTGCCCGGCAGGTCATGACGCCTCGTCCGCGGGCAGGCGCGCAGTGGTCACCGGGTTGCGCGACAAGCTCGACGACGGCAAGGTCGCGGCGCCGCCAAACGAGGTGGAGTTCGTTGGAGTGCAGCGCAAGGTCGTGCACCAGCGCGACTACCTCGACCCGTTGGCTTTCTGGGCCGTGTTCGGCGACCGCCGTTAGCCGAAAGCGTTTGACCGCCAACGCCGCAACCCTCCCGATAGCCGATCGGGTCCTTCCCGAGACGGTTGTTGGCGCGATGCGCAATCGTTAGCCAACCGCGATGTCGCACCGCGGCCGCGACAGGCCGATCGGACCCCTGTCCTGTGTTTCACTCGCCCCAGAACAGATCCGACCGCATCTCGCGGCGGACACACAGGTGGGATGGATGGGAGCCATGAAGTTCGTGGAAACGGTGCGTGGCGCGGCGGCGGGTGTGTCGCGCCGACTGGCTGTCGCGGCTCTCGGGGCCGCTTTGTTGTCCGGTCTCGTCGGTTCCCTCGGCGGCTCGGCGACGGCGGGGGCGTTCTCCAAGCCGGGCCTTCCGGTCGAATACCTGGAGGTTCCGTCGCCGTCGATGGGCCGCAACATCAAAGTCCAGTTCGAATACGGCGGTCCCCACGCGGTGTACCTACTCGACGGTCTGCGCGCCCAGGACGACTACAACGGTTGGGACATCAACACCCCGGCGTTCGAGGAGTTCTACCAGTCCGGGCTGTCGGTGATCATGCCCGTCGGCGGCCAGTCCAGCTTCTACTCCGACTGGTACCAGCCGTCGCAGGGCAATGGCCAGACCTACACCTACAAGTGGGAGACCTTCCTGACTCGGGAGATGCCCGCGTGGATGCAGGCCAACCGGAACGTCTCGCCGACCGGCAACGCCGCGGTGGGGCTGTCGATGTCGGGCGGCTCTGCGCTGATCCTGGCTGCCTACTATCCCCAACAGTTCCCCTACGCCGCCTCGCTGTCGGGCTTCCTGAACCCGTCGGATGGCTGGTGGCCGACATTGATCGGGCTGGCCATGAACGACTCGGGCGGCTACAGCGCCAACAGCATGTGGGGCCCGTCCAACGACCCGGCATGGAAGCGCAACGACCCGATGCTCCAGATTCCGCGCCTGGTGCAGAACAACACCCGGATCTGGGTGTACTGCGGCAACGGCGCACCGGGCGACCTCGGCGGGGACAACATGCCGGCCAAGTTCCTGGAGGGTATGACCCTTCGCACCAACCAGCAGTTCCAGAACAGTTACCTCGCTGCGGGTGGCACCAACGGGACGTTCAACTTCCCCGCGAACGGGACGCACTCGTGGCCCTACTGGAACCAGCAACTGGTTGCCATGAAGCCCGACATCCAGCACGTGCTCCTGACCGGCACCGAGCCTGCCGCAGCCCCGGCACCCACGCCCTGAGAGGCGCGCGGCGGCGCCGGTCAGCGGCGCTGCCGCTGCCTCGCGGGTGACCGGTTGAGCTGGGCGCGGCGGTCCTGGTGGAAATAGGTGTACGCGGTCGTCAGCGCACACACCGCCGTCGCGGTCACCAGCATCCAGGTTCCGTTCGTGAGCACGCTGATCACGCCACCCACGGCGGCACCAAGGACAAAGCTGGCGAGCAGCAGGAAGTAACCGAGCCAGTCCGAGGCCTTTCCACCACCGGCGAGGTGGCGTTCGATGCCCTGGCCCATCTTGACGGTCGTGCCCGTCGCATAACTCAACGGGATGGAAACCTCCCCGTCTTTGACGAACGACGTGTTCAGCGCCCCGGTCCCGAAGGCCATCAGCAGTATCGGCGCGAAGTCGAGGAAATTCGCGTTCCAACCCTCGTCGATGAGGTCCACCACGGTCGCCGCCAGCAGGCTGATAGTGGTCAGCACTGTCGGGCCGTGCGGATGGTCCACCCACAAAAACCGCCGGCCCAGTGACGCAACCACGACGCCGCCGACGAATGCCACAATCAGCAGCCCGGCGCTCACCGCAAGCCACACGTCGCCGGTGAAATAGCTCAGCACGGCGCGCTGGGCGTTGCCGGTGATGAAAACGACGAAGTAGCCCGCGGAATGGGTGAACGAGATCGCCCCCACCACGCCGGCGAGCCCCGCCAGCACCCAGGACAACCGCGCCTCGCTGTTGAAGATGTCGTCGGCCACGCTCACATGCTTTCAGACATCCGCGGCACCCGCAGCGCCGCACACACCCCGGCGAACTACAGCCAGCTAGGCGCCGGTGAGCCGAGCGATGGAACGCAGCGGAATCTGCAGCCATCCCGGGCGGTGCCGCGACTCGTACCCGACCTCGTACACGGCCTTGTCGAGTTCGTAGGCGGCCAGCAGCTCCGCCGAATCGCGCGGATCGACCCCGGACGCCGCCGCATAGCCCTCGCAGAACGCGGTGCGGTTGCGCTCGACCCATTCCCGGGCCCGGGCCGCGAGCTGCTTGTCGGCGGCCTGGTCCGCCAGCGGGCCGTAGGCGGCGTACTCGAAGGACCGCAGGACACCGGCCACGTCACGCAGCGGCGAGTCCGGGGCCCGCCGTTCCTGCAGCGGTTGGCCCGGCTCGCCTTCGAAGTCGATCAGCAGCCAACTCTCCGGCGTCCGAAGCACCTGTCCCAGGTGCAGGTCGCCGTGGATGCGCTGCACGGTGATCGTCTCACCCGCCAGCTTCTGGAACCGCTCCTCGACGATCGCCGCGTACTCCCCGAGCTCAGGCACCTTGGCGACGGTCGAGACCAACCGCGCCAGCATGGTATCCAGCGGAAACGTCGCCCGGCTGGTTCCGAGGCTCTCGGCCAACGCGGCGTGCACCGAGGCGACCGCTTCACCGAGCCGGTAGGACTCGCCGGCGAAGTCGCCACCGACTTCGTGGGCATACAGGTCGGCCTCGGCGAACAGGTCACGGACGCTGGCGGTGGCCATCGCCCAGCCTTCGGCCGCGTTGGACGCGAATTCGGTGACCATACCCAACGGCCACGCCGTATCCGGTGTGCCGTCCGGACCGGCAATCTCGTAGGTGCCGAGCAACCGGGCGACGTGCGCATTGCCCGCGCGGGCGAGCACCCGGTTGAGTTCGATATCGGGGTTGACACCGCCGCTGACCCTGCGAAACACCTTCAAGATGGCCCGGCGGTCGAAGATCACGCTGGTGTTGCTCTGCTCGGCTTCCGCAACGCGCGGCAGCGCCTCCGACGGCAGCTGGGCGTCCGGTTCCTTGACGAACCTCAGCTGCGTGCCCGACGCGTCGCGCACGCCCGAGGAGTCGATCAGCGACAGCAGGAATTGCGGCGCATCGGCGTCGTAGAGAGCATCGAAACCGGTCCGGTCGCCTGCCGCGCCGATCGTCGCGACGTTGCTGTACTCCGAAACGGGCGCTGTGTCCCAACGGACGATCACCTGGTAGCGCTCGGACGTACCGTCGGTGTAGTCGGCGTCGACCAACACCAGGTCGAGGTCTTCGCGCAGCGGCACGGTCAGGCTCGCCTCCGCGACGGACAGATCCCGGTTTCGTCCGGCGTACCAACGTTGCTGCGGCAGCCACTCGGACCAGGGCAGCTTGGCCGGCTCACTCGCGCTCATGTGTGCCGCTCCTCCGATGCAGACAGTTGGAACCAATAAAAGCCGTGTCCCGGCAGCGTCAGCAGGTAGGGCAGATGGCCGATCCGGGGGAACTCCACATGCCCGGTCAGTTCCGTCGGCGTGTAACCACTCCAGTGCTGCAGGTTCAGCTCGATGGGCTGCGGGAACCGCGACAGGTTGTTGACGCACAGCACGATGTCGCCATCATCGGCCGCCTGACGTACGAAAGCCAGCACCGAGGGGTTCGACCCGCCCAATTCTTCGAAGCTCCCGACAGCGAAGGCCGCGTGCCGCCGGCGCACGGCCAGCATCATGCGGGTGAAGTTGAGCAGCGAGGTCGACGTGTCGCGCTGGGCCTCGACATTGACCGCCTGGTACCCGTACACCGGGTCCTGGCTGGGCGGCAGGTAGAGCCGGCCCGGGTTGGCGGCGGAAAAACCGGCGTTACGGTCCGGTGTCCACTGCATCGGGGTGCGCACACCGTCTCGGTCGCCCAGCCAGATCACGTCACCCATGCCGATCTCGTCGCCGTAGTAGAGGACCGGCGATCCGGGCAGGGAGAACAGCAGCGCGGTGAACAGCTCGATCTGGTTGCGGTCGTTGTCCAGCAGCGGCGCCAGGCGGCGACGGATTCCGACGTTGGCCTTCATCCGCGGGTCCTTGGCGTACTCGGAGTACATGTAGTCGCGCTCTTCGTCGCTGACCATCTCCAGCGTCAACTCGTCGTGGTTGCGCAGGAAAATGCCCCACTGGGCCATGTCGGGGATCTCGGGAGTCTGGGCGAGGATCTCCGAGACCGGGAACCGCGATTCCCGCCGGACTGCCATGAAGATGCGCGGCATCAGCGGGAAGTGGAAAGCCATGTGGCATTCGTCGCCGCCGGTACTGGACTCGCCGAAGTATTCGACGACGTCGGCGGGCCACTGGTTGGCCTCGGCCAGCAGCACCCGCCCCGGGAACTCGTCGTCGACGACTTTGCGCACCCGTTTGAGGAACGCGTGGGTCTCGGGCAGGTTCTCGCAATTGGTGCCCTCCCGCTCGAACAGGTAGGGCACCGCGTCGAGTCGGAAACCGTCGATGCCCAGCCCGAGCCAGAAGCGGATCGCGTCGATCATCGCCTCCTGCACCGCCGGGCAGTCGTAATTCAGGTCGGGCTGGTGCGAGAAGAACCGGTGCCAGTAGAACTGCCGGCGCACGGGGTCGAAGGTCCAGTTGGACTCCTCGGTGTCGACGAAGATGATCCGGGCGTCGGTGTATTTCTCGCTGGTGTCGCTCCACACGTAGTAGTCGCCGTAGGGGCCGTCGGGGTCGTGGCGCGACTCCTGGAACCACGGATGAGAATCCGAGGTGTGGTTCATCACGAGGTCGGTGATGACCCGGATACCCCGCCGGTGCGCGGCGTCGAGCAGCGCGACGAAGTCCTCCACGGTGCCGAACTCGGGCAGCACCTTGTAGAAATCCCGGATGTCGTATCCGCCGTCGCGCAGCGGCGAGTCGTAGAAGGGGGGCAGCCAGATGCAGTCGATGCCCAGCCATTGCAGGTAGTCCAGGCGCTGGTGCAGGCCCCGCAGATCGCCGGCACCGTCGGCGCTGGCGTCGTAGAACGCCCGGACCAGCACCTCGTAGAAAACCGCGTGTTTGAACCAGGTCGGATCGGCGGGCAGTGCCGCGGCGTTGCGGAAATCCTCGGCGCTGGGGTGCTCGACCACGCCGCCCTGGACGTGACTGCCCTCTGCGGGATGGTGCTCGACAGCGTCTCCTGCGTCGTTCATCAGTTCCACGATGCCACGAGTACCCGACGCGCGAGGACGGGAATCACGCTCGCAGAGGCACGGCGAACCACGCCGTGCGACAAGCGGATTGGATTGTGGGCATGGCCCTTCGCGGATGTCAGGCCGGCGGGCCCTCTGCCAGGGTCACGTTCGCGATGCGGTCGCCGCCGGACGCGGAGCGGTAGATGACCGTGATGGTGTCACCCGGGTGATGCGGGACCAGGGCATCCGTCATGGAGGTGGCCCCGTGGATCGGGGCGCCGTCGATCGTGGCGATCACATCGCCCGGCGCGAAGCCCGCCGCCGAGGCGGGCCCGTCACTGACCACCCGTTCGACGCGCGCGCCGTTGCCGCCGTTGTCGACGACGCCCAGGCCGAGGAAGGCCGTCGGGCCGATGTGCACGCTGTTCGAGCCGGCACCGGAGCGGATCTGGCCGGCCACTCCCATCGCGTGGCCGATCGGGATGGCAAAGCCCTGCCCGCCGGCCATCTTGTAGTTGTCGGTGGCGGCGGTGTTCATGCCGACCACCTGGCCGTTGTCGTTGACAAGCGGCCCACCGGAGTCGCCCGGCCTGATGGGCGTGTCGGCCTGGATCAGGCCGCCGAGCGTCTCCTGGGCGCCGGTCAGGGTGTCGGTTGCGTCGACGGTCTGGTTGAGACCGATGACGTGGCCGGCCACCGCGCTGGGGGTTCCACCCTGTCCTCCGGCGTTGCCCATCGCGACGACCGGCTCGCCGACGCCGACGCCATCGCCGATCGCCGCGGTCGCCAGGCCGGCCGCCCCGCGCAGCTGCAGCACCGCGACGTCTTGCGTGCGGTCGTAGCCGATCACGTCGACCCCGTAGGTTTGGCCGTTACCGACGTCGAACGCGCTGATGTCGGTGGCGCCGGAGATCACGTGGTTGTTGGTCAGCACGACGCCGTTCGGGTCGATGACGATTCCGGTCCCGGCACCCACCGCGTTGTTGTAGCCGAAGTTGGTGTTGATGTTGACCACCTGCGGCCCGACCTGCGCGACCAGCGTCGCCGGGTCGAGCGCGATCACGGGCCGGTCGGCGACCCGATCCAGCGCGGGAGTGGACAACCCGGGAGGTGCGGCGGACGCGGGCACCGCGCCCAGGCCCAACCCGACCACAGCCAGCACGCTGGCTAAACATGACCACCGGACCTGGCGGTGATGCCCTTTGCTCATCCGTACCTCCTGCAGTCGAGAATGAGAAATCGCCCCGGCCTCCGGCTCTGAGGCGGGACGACTGTATCCATATAACCGTAGTGCAGATATTTACTCGATCGTCGGCCGGTTTCGCATCCGACCGGCAGTCAGCTGGTGTCCGAGCTCTGATTTTCTCTGCCGGCGTAATCGGTCGCGGACACCAGCGCAATCGCCACGGCCGCCGACCGATTCCGGTGGCGGCCGCGGGGGCGAGCGGCCGCCACCGGATTGGGCCGGTTTGCTGCGCGCCGGGCCGGATCCGGCGGGCCGCCCGTGTCCTTAAGCTGGGACGGTGGGTGACTTCGACGCCAAGGCCAGGTTCGGCCACTGCCCGGTGGCCCGGCTGGCCACGATCACCCCCGACGGCCTTCCCCACCTGGTGCCGGTGGTCTTCGCGTTCGACGACTCCGGCGGCGGCGACGTCGTTTACACGGCCGTCGACGCCAAGCCCAAGTCGACCCGGCGGCTGCGGCGCCTGGCCAACATCGAGAACAATCCCCGGGTGAGCCTGCTCGTCGACCACTACGCCGATGACTGGACGAGGTTGTGGTGGGTCCGGGCCGACGGTGTCGCCGCCGTGCACGAAAGCGGCCCGACGGTGGACACCGGCCGGCGGTTGCTGCGCGCCAAATACTCTCAGTATCAATCGGTTTCGCTGGACGGTGCAGTGATCGCAGTCGCGGTGCACCGGTGGTCGGACTGGCAGGCATGAGCACGTCCCGCGGGCACCGCGGCCGAGGGGTCGGCGATTCGTCGCAGGCTCTTGTGGTCGGCAGTCGTTGGGTGAAGGGTAGCTGGATAGAGCTACGGCAGTAAGCGACCCGGGAAAGTCGGAGGGAAGCCATGGCGGACAAGACGAACAGTTCCCGGGGCGCGACGACCGCCCCCACCGGCCCGGGTGACATCCGCAACGTGGTTCTCGTCGGACCGTCGGGAGCCGGCAAGACCACCCTGGTCGAGGCCCTGCTCGTGGCGGCCGGGGTGCTGTCCCGGGCGGGCTCGGTCACCGACGGAACCACGGTCTGCGACTACGACGACGCGGAGATTCGCCAACAGCGGTCGGTGGGCATCGCCGTCGCGTCCCTGTCGCACGACGGCGTCAAGGTCAACCTGGTCGACACCCCCGGATACGCCGACTTCGTGGGCGAGCTGAGGGCCGGACTGCGGGCGGCGGACTGCGCGCTTTTCGTGATCGCCGCGAACGAGGGGGTCGACGAGCCGACGAGGTTGCTGTGGCAGGAGTGCAGCCAAGTCGGCATGCCCCGCGCGGTGGTGATCACCAAGCTCGACCACGCGCGGGCCAGCTACTCCGAGGCGGTGGCAGCGGCGCAGGACGCGTTCGGCGACAAGGTGTTACCGCTGTATCTGCCCACCTCCCTGCCGACCTGCGCCGGCCTGATCGGCCTGCTGTCGCAGACGTGCTACGACTACGCGGCCGGGCAACGGACGACCCACCCGCCGGACCCGTCGGACGCCGACCGCATCGAGGACGCCCGCGGCAGGCTGATCGAGGGGATCATCGAGGAGTCCGAGGATGAGTCCCTGATGGAGCGCTACCTGGGCGGCGAGACGATCGACGAGGCCGTGCTCGTCGCCGACCTGGAGCGAGCCGTCGCCCGGGCGTCGTTCTTCCCGGTGATCCCGGTGTGCAGCGGCACCGGCGTCGGAATGCTGGAGCTCCTGGAGATCACCACCCGCGGATTCCCCTCACCGATGGAGCACCCGCTCCCGGAGGTGTTCACGCCGCAGGGCGCCCCGCACACCACGCTGGCTGGCGCCGTCGACGCGCCGTTGCTCGCAGAGGTGGTGAAGACGACGTCGGACCCCTACGTCGGCAGGGTCAGCCTCGTCCGGGTGTTCTCCGGCACGGTCAGGCCCGACGCGACGGTTCACGTGTCGGGCCATTTTTCGTCGTTTTTCGGCACGGGCAACGGGAACGGCCGCGCCCACCCTGACCATGACGAAGACGAACGCATCGGGGCGCTGTCCTTTCCGCTGGGCAAGCAGCAACGCCCGGCTCAGGCCGCGGTCGCCGGTGACATCTGCGCGATCGGCAAGCTGAGCCGGGCCGAGACCGGCGACACGCTATCCGACAAGTCCGAGCCGCTGGTCCTCAAGCCCTGGACGATGCCCGAGCCGCTGCTGCCGGTCGCCATCGCGGCGCACGCCAAGACAGACGAGGACAAGCTGTCGGTCGGGCTGGCACGGTTGGCCGCCGAGGACCCGACACTGCGCATCGAGCAGAACCCGGAAACCCACCAGATCGTGCTGTGGTGCATGGGCGAAGCTCACGCCGGCGTCGTGTTGGATGCGCTGGCCAACCGTTACGGCGTCACCGTGGACACGGTCGATGTCCGAATTCCGTTGCGGGAGACTTTCACCGGCACGGCCAAAGGCCACGGCCGCCACGTCAAACAGTCCGGCGGGCACGGCCAGTACGCGGTGTGCGACATCGAGGTGGAGCCGCTGCCGGAGGGCTCCGGGTTCCAGTTCGTCGACAGGGTGGTCGGCGGGGCGGTGCCGCGCCAGTTCATCCCGAGCGTGGAGAAGGGTGTGCGGGCCCAGATGGACAAGGGTGTGCAGGCCGGGTACCCGGTGGTCGACATCCGTGTCACCCTGATCGACGGCAAGGCGCACAGCGTCGACTCTTCGGACTTCGCGTTCCAGATGGCCGGCGCGCTGGCGTTGCGCGAGGCCGCGGCGGCGACCCGGGTGGCGCTGCTCGAACCGATCGACGAGATCTGGGTGCGGGTGCCCGACGACTTCGTCGGCGCGGTGATGGGAGACCTGTCGAGCCGCCGCGGGCGGGTGCTGGGCACCGAGGCCGGCCCCGACCGCACGGTGGTGCACGCCGAGGTGCCGCAGGTGGAACTGACCCGCTACGCCATCGATCTGCGTTCGCTGGCGCACGGGGCGGCGTCGTTCACCCGGTCGTTCGCCCGCTACGAACCGATGCCGGAATCGGCGGCCGTCCGGATGGCGGCTAGTGTCTGAGAAGGCATGTCGACTTTCAACGGACTTCCCACCCATATCCTGCTGAACCATTTCGTCGTCGTCCTGGCGCCGCTGACGGCCGTGCTGGCGATCGTGTGCGCGTTGTGGCCCGCGGCGCGACGAAGGCTGATCTGGCTGGTCGTCGTCCTGGCGGTCGCCACGGCGGCCTTGACCCCGGTGACCGCCGACGCGGGTGGCTGGCTGGCGGCGCGGGTCCGCGCCGCGCCCGCCGTGGAGCCGATATTGGACGCGCACGAGCAGCTGGGGTCGACGTTGGTCTACATCGTCGCGGCTCTGCTGGCCACCGTCGCGCTGCTGGCCGCCGTTCACGTCCGCCAGAAGCGCGGAACGGCGGTCAGCCTGGTCGCGCAGTCGGTGGTCGGGGTGCTGGTGGTGGTCGCCGCCGCCGCGACACTGGTCCAGACGTACCGCATCGGCGAGTCGGGCGCGCGGGCGGCGTGGGGCACCGTGTCGTCATCGGCCCCCTGACCGCGCTCTCGGAAGTGCCCACCGTGCCGGCTTTTTCGGCCGTCCCGGACGACTCAGCCCGTCGTGCCGAATCGCGTGGCCACGGCGCGGCGGTCCAGCGAGCCCTTTGCGGTGTGGGGTAGCTCGTCGGCTTCCTGGAAGGTGCTCGGCATCTCGAAGGGCGCCAACCGGCGCCGGCAGAACGCCACCAGTTCGTCGGGGGTCGGTGCGGCGGATTCCCGGGGAACGATCACCGCGGCCACGGTTTCCCCGTACAGCGTGTCGGGCATCCCGAACACCGCGACCTCCAGCACACCGGGGTGGCCGGCCAGGACGGCCTCGACGCGTTCCGGCGAGATCTTCTCCCCACCCCGGTTGATCAGCTCCTTGATCCTGCCGCGGATGCTCAGGTCGCCGGCCGCCGACAGTGAACCGAGGTCGCCGGTGCGCAGCCACCCGTCGGTGAAGTTGGCCGCGGTGATCGCCGGGTCGCCGAGGTAGCCGCGCACGACGGTCGATCCGCGCAGCCAGATCTCGCCGACCGCCCCGGCGGCCAACGGCCCGCCGTCGGGCCCGGCGATCCGGATGTCAGGGCCGGTCGACCGGCCGACGAGACCGGGCGTCTCGGCGGGATTTTCGCGTTGGTCGATGCCCGTGCTGGACACCTGGTGGGTGGCCTCGGTCATGCCGAACGCGCACACCACCGGCGCGGAGAAGGTGTCGTGCAGCGCCTGCGCCGTCTCCGGGGTGAGCGGGGCACTGCAGCTGCGGATGAAACGCAGCGCCGCCGGCGGAGTCGCGGCCCGATCGGCCCGGCACCGGTCGGTCTTGGCGCGTTCCAGCAGGATCTGGTGAATCGTCGGGACCGCGGTGTACCAGGTGGCCCCCACGGCGGCGATGTCGTCCCAGAACGTGTGCGCCGAGAACCGCCCGCGCGCGGGCAGCAACACCGCGCCGCCGGAGGCCAGCGTCGCCAGCAGCGCGGCCAGCAGGCCGTGTCCGTGGTAGAGCGGCATCACCGCGACGGTCGCATCGTCGGGGCCCAGGCTGTAGCCGGCGACGATGGCACGCACCGACGCCGCGAGGTTGGCGTTGGTCCACGGGACCATCTTCGGCACACCGGTGGTCCCCCCGGTGAACATGATCATCGCGTCGTCGGACCGCAGCCCCTCGGGCGCCGGGGACCCGGCCGGCGGCGTGGTCGCGGCGGCCAAGCCGACCGCGGGGCCGCCGTCGGAGCCGCTGGTCACCGCGATCGGCCACCAGCCCGGCGCCGGATCCCGCTCGTCGGGCACGTCCCCGTCGACGAGCACCACCCGTGCGCCCACGGCCTCGCTGCGCCGCCGCTGCTCGGCGACGGGCAGCGCCGGGTCCAAGGGGACCGCGATCAGCTCCGCCCGCGACGCCGCCAGCAGGCCGACGACGAACTCGGCGTTGCTGCCCGCGCGCAGCGCGACGCGGTCACCGGCCGCCAGACCGGCCGCCCGCAACCGGCCGGCCAGGTCGTCGACCACCCGGACCAGGTCGCGGTAGCCGATCCGGATGCGGTCGCCGGTCACGACGAGCGCCGGTGCCTCCGGCTGTCGGGCCGCAGCCGTTTGGACCAGGTCGGCGATGCGAGGGGCGCCCGACGCCGCGGCCGGCCCCGTCCCGGCCTCGCCGTCAATCGCCTCGGTCCCCATCGTCATGTCCCTTCTCGAATGACCCCGTTGCGGGCCGAAAAGCTCCTGCCGGCACCCTGCCGCGCCGCCGTGCCGGCCGTCCAATACCGATGCCGTCACAATTGATAACCGGTGACTATTGAACCCCAGCGACCGGCCTGCGCCCACCGTCGACAACTTGCGCGAATCGGTGCATAGCGGCTTAGTCTTGGACACCTCCGGGCGCCGGGAACACAGTCATCACGGACCCGATCGACCACCAGGACACGAGGAGGCGCCACCATGGCGACCGACGCGGCATCTGCGGAGTCGGCACAGTCGACCGACGGCTTCCACCTCGTTGTCGCTGCCCTCAGGGCCAACGACATCGACACCATCTACGGGATCGTCGGCATCCCGATCACCGACCTGGCCCGCGTGGCGCAGGCGTCCGGGATCCGCTTCATCGGCTTCCGCCAGGAGGCCTCGGCCGGCAACGCCGCCGCCGCCGCCGGGTTCCTCACCCGGCGTCCGGGGGTCTGCTTGACGACGTCGGGGCCCGGGTTTCTCAACGGCCTGCCCGCGATCGCCAACGCCACAACGAACTGCTTCCCGATGATCCAGATCTCGGGCTCCAGTAACCGCGCGCTGGTCGATCTGCAGCGAGGCGACTACCAGGATATCGACCAACTAAGCGCCGCACGGCCTTTCGCGAAGGCGGCATACCGGATCTCCCGGGCGGACGACATCGGGCGCGGGATCGCGCGCGCCATCCGCACCGCGGTCTCCGGCCGGCCCGGCGGGGTGTACCTCGACATCCCCGGTGAGGTGCTGGGCCAGACCATGGACGTCACCGCCGCAACACGGACCATCTGGCGGGTGGTGGACCCGGCGCCGCGCCAGCTCCCGGCGCCCGATGCGGTCGAGCGCGCGCTGGCGTTGCTCGCGCACGCCCAACGCCCGCTGATGGTTCTCGGCAAGGGCGCGGCCTACGCCCAGGCCGACGATGTGATCCGGAAGTTCCTGGAGGAAACCGGGATTCCGTTCCTGCCGATGTCGATGGCCAAGGGGCTGCTGCCGGACTCGCACCCGCAGTCCGCCGCAGCGGCCCGCTCGCTGGCGATCTCACGCGCGGACACGGTGTTGCTGGTGGGCGCCAGGCTGAATTGGCTACTGGGCCACGGCTCCTCGCCGCAGTGGTCCGCCTCTGCCACGTTCATCCAGGCCGACATCGCGGCGTCGGAGTTCGACAGCAACCAGCCGATCGCGGCGCCGCTGGCCGGCGACATCGGCTCGGTGATGTCGGCGCTGCTCGCCGGTGCGGTGCAGCGCCCGATCACCGCGCCGGCGGAATGGGTCGGCGAGCTGGCCGAACGTAAAGCGAGCAACGAAGCCACAATGCGCCGACGGCTCGCCGAAAACCCCTACCCCATGAGGTTTCACAACGCACTGGGTGCCATCCGTTCAGTGCTGCAGGAAAACCCGGACGTGTACGTGGTCAACGAGGGGGCCAACGCGCTGGACCTGGCCCGCAATGTCATCGACATGGAGCAGCCGCGCCACCGGCTCGACACCGGAACCTGGGGCGTGATGGGCATCGGCATGGGCTACGCCATCGCCGCCGCGATCGAGACAGGCAGGCCCGTGGTCGCGATCGAAGGCGACAGCGCATTCGGCTTCTCGGGCATGGAAGTCGAGACCATCTGCCGGTACCGGCTTCCGGTGACCGTGGTCATCCTCAACAACGGCGGTGTCTACCGCGGCGACGAAGCGCCGCCCGGCCTGGATCCGGCTCCCACAGCACTCAACGCGCGGGCGCACCACGAGCTGATCGCGGAGGCGTTCGGCGGCACGGGATATCACGTCACCACGCCCGCTGAGCTGCGCTCGGCGCTCACCGCGGCGATCGCCGCCGGCGGCCCCTCGATCATCGACTGCGAGCTCGACCCGTCGGCCGGGGTGGAAAGTGGACACCTGGCAAACCTGAACCCGATCAGCGCCGGTGCCTGAGACCCGGCAGCTGAGCGTCGAAGAACTCGTCGAGCGCCAGCTCCTGGGCGGAAGCGGTCAACGCGCGGGCGATCGGCGAGCCGGGCCCGGCGGAGTTGGTGGCGAGCGCGATCTCGGCTCTCACCACCGGGTCCACCATTTCGACCGCGCGGATGTCGGCGTTCAGCGGTGAGGTCCACAGCCAGGTATGGGGCACGATGCACGCCCAGTTGCCCGTGGCGACTTGCGCTAAGAGCGAAGCGACGGAATCGGTTTCGACGTGCGGCGTGACGGCGATGGCGTGGCAGGCGAAAGCCTCGTCGATGAGCTGGCGGTCCCGCATGTCCGGGGTGAGCAGGGCCAGCGGCAACTGCGCGGCCTGCGGCCACGTCAGCGTCGTCGCACCCGAGGGCACCATGTCCGCAGGCGAGAGCAGCACGTAGCGCTCCTCGTAGAGCGGGACCAGGTCGACCTCGCGCGCCTCGTCGGGCGAGGTGTGCACGATGGCGGCGTCCAACTCGAACTCGCGCACGCGCCGGTACAGTTCGGTGGCCGCCAGCCGGGACAGAATCTGGACCTTGGCCAGCGGGTGCGCCGCGCAGAAGGCCGAGAGGAACAGCGACGCCGTGGTCGAGGCGGTCGGGACGGTACCCAGCCGCAGCGTCCCGGTGATGCCCGACCGCACCGCGCGCACCTCGGCTTTGAAGGCGTCGTGTTCGGCGAGGATGCGCTTGGCCCACACGACCAGTCGCTCACCTTCGGGGGTGAGGCCCTCGAAGCTGTGCCCCCGGTTGATCAGCGTCACGTTCAGCTCGCGTTCGAGCTTGGCGATCGCCGAGGACAGCGCGGGCTGCGATACGTAGCACTTCTCGGCCGCCCGGGCGAAATGGCGTTCCTGGGCTACCGCCACGAAGTACTCCAATTGACGGAAGAGCACCCGCACCTCCTGGCCCCCGGGGCACCGATCCGCCGAGGCTAACGCGTCGCCCGGGCGTCGGCCACTCCGGCGGCACTCCGGTGCGACGGCGCAGGACCGGCGTCGGGCGAACCCGGCAGACCCTGGCAAACCTTTGTGCCGCGCGGTGGCGAAATCGCGTCCGAGGAGTGATCGGATCGTGATCCGGACCCCGCAGCAATGCGTCATCGTTTGCTGAAACGGCATCTGGTGGACAGCAACTACACTATCGTTGTGTTGATCGCACCATCTCGGAGGGCGGGCGCCATGCGTCGATGGGTTCGTTATCTATCTGTTATGACGGCGATCACGACGACGAGCGTGATGGGCTCCGCGACCCGCAGCACGGCCGCGGTCCCAGCGCCCGAACCGGCCCCCCGCGTCACCTCGATTTTGCCCGCCGACGGCGCGGTGGTGGGTGTGGCGCATCCCGTCGTGGTGGCCTTCGCCGCGCCGGTGTCCGACCGCAGTGCCACCGAGCGGTCCGTCCACGTGTCGTCGCCGGGCACTGTGCGAGGACACTTCGCATGGGTACGCGACAACGTCGTGCAGTGGGTGCCGGACCGCTACTGGCCCGCCCACAGCCACGTCTCGGTGGGGGTGCAGGCGCTGACGACGGGCTTCGACGTCGGTGACGAGGTGCTCGGCGTGGCCAGTATCTCCGCTCACACGTTCACCGTGAGCCGCAACGGCGAAGTGCTGCGCACCATGCCGGCGTCCCTGGGCAAGCCCACCCGGCCCACGCCGATCGGGCACTTCACCGCCCTGCAGAAGCAGCGCAGCGTGGTGATGGACT
>NZ_JBYCLC010000155.1:0-11460 GCF_057473685.1 Mycobacterium sp. TH-M116
TGAATCTGGGTTCCGGGAATTTCGGGATGTCCAATCGCGGTATCGGGAATCACGGTGACTTCAACCTGGGTTTCGGGAACTTCGGAAACTACAACTCGGGCTTCGCGAACACTGGTAGCTTCAACATCGGCATCGCGAACACCGGAAACAACGACATCGGGATCGGGCTAACCGGTAACGGTCAGATCGGGTTCGGCGGGTTAAATTCGGGCACGAACAATTCGGGTCTGTTCAACTCGGGTGACGGGAACACGGGCTTCCTGAACTCCAACGTCGGAAACTACGGTTTCGGGAATTCCGGCAAATACGATACCGGGATGTGGAATTCGGGGCAGGCCAACACGGGTTCGTTCAATGCCGGTGATGCCAACTCCGGCAACATGAATGTCGGCACGGCGAACACGGGTAACCAAAACGTGGGCGACTATAACTCCGGCTTTTTTAACCCGGGCTCCTCCAACACCGGTCTGTACAACACCGGAAACGCCAACACCGGCTTCATGAACTGGGGGAACCTCAACACCGGCGGCTTCGACTCGGGCAACATGAACAACGGGTTCTTTTTCGGCGGCAACGGCCAGGGTGCTGTCCAGATCGAGATCGCCACCCCGACCATCACGTTGCCGCCGATCCACGTGCCCTCGGTGAGCGTTCCCGCGTTCAGCTTGCCGGCGTTGACGATTCCGCCGGTGTCGATTCCGGCGGTGAACACGCCTGCGGACATCGTGGTGGGTGGGTTCGGGTTGCCGGCGTTGACGATTCCGCCGGTGAGTATTCCTGCGGTGACGACGCCTGCGGACATCGTGGTGGGTGGGTTCGGGTTGCCGGCGTTGACGATTCCGCCGGTGTCGATTCCTGCGGTGAACACCCCGGGCGATATCACGGTGGGTGGGTTCGGGTTGCCGGCGTTGACGATTCCGCCGGTGAGTATTCCTGCGGTGAACACGCCTGCGGACATCGTGGTGGGTGGGTTCGGGTTGCCGGCGCTGACGATTCCGCCGATCACGATTCCCGCGGTGAACACGCCCGCGAACATCACGGTGGGTGGGTTCGGGTTGCCGGCGTTAACGATTCCGCCGATCACGATTCCCGCGGTGCACACCCCCGCCGATATTGTCGTGGGCGGCTTCGGGTTGCCGACGCTGAGCATCCCGTCGGTGAACATCCCCGCGTTCACCGTGCCCATCGATATCAACGTGCCCGCGTTCAGCCTGCCGTCGCTGGACATACCCCAAATAACCATCCCGGCGTTGACCATCCCGATCGACCTCTCCGTGCCGGGGTTCAACACGCCGACGATCACCGTGCCCAGTGGCACCACACCGCTGATCACGCTGCCCGTTTTTCAGATCTCTGGGTTCAGCACACCTGATATATCAGTGAGCGCATTTTATACTCCATCAATATCCTTCCCGGGGATGTATATTCCTACAATCACTGTGCCCGGCGTTCAGTTGCAGAGCAACAATATGCAGATCTTGAACCTCGAATTAAGCATCATCGGCGGTAAGGTTGCGCTTCTCGACACCGTCCCGTTTACGCTCTACGGCGGGCAAATTGGGGCGTTCACCATCCCGCATTTCACCATTGGTGGTTTCAGCCTGCCGCAGATCACCGTCAGCGGCGACAACGGAGGTCCGTTCTACGACACCCCGACCATCGACGTCCTGCCGTTTACCATCCCGGGGTTCACGGTGCCCAGCGTCAATATCGGCGGGTTCAGCCTGTCGCTGGATGCCGGAACCCCGGGTTTCACCATCCCGCATTTCGAGATTCCCTCGATCGGCGTCGGCGGATTCAGCTTGGACCTGTTCGCTTCGACTCCGGGTTTGAGCACCCCCGCGCTGAACATCCCCTCGATCGGGGTGGGGTCGTTCACGTTGCCGCAGATCGACATCCCGCAGATCACCACCGATGCGTTGACGATTCCCTCGATTGGGGTGGGGTCGTTTACGTTGCCGCAGGTTCATACGCCGCAGATCACCACGGATGCGTTGACGATTCCCTCGATCGGGGTCGGGTCGTTTACGTTGCCGCAGATCCACATTCCCGAGATCGTCACGTCGACCTTCACCATCCCCGCGATCGGTATCGGCGGGTTCACCACACCGGCCATCGGCATCCCCAGCATCACCCTGCCCGGCACCACCATCGTGCGGTTCGAAATCCCCGAGCCGCCCGGGTTCGGGAACACCAGCAGCGCCCCGTCATCGGGCTTCTTCAACACCGGCGCGGGAGGCAGCTCCGGCTTCGCCAACGACGGCTCGGGTCTGTCTGGTTTGTTCAACCAGAGTTCTCAAGGCAGCGAATTCGGTTCGGGTTACGGCAATTTCGGTACCATCATCTCCGGTGTGTCCAACCTCGGCAACGACATCTCCGGGTTCGGCAACATCGGCACCCTGGACAACACCGTCGCCAACTGGGTCTCCGGGTTCAAAAACATCGGCTACGAACTCTCCGGCCTTTACCTTTCGGGCACCACGACGTCGTGACGGTGGCAATGTCTGACTCCTCTGCGGCTCGCCCTGCGATCTGCCTCAACATGATCGTTCGCAACGAAGCGCACATCGTCGTCGAAGTGCTGGATGCGACCGCGCCCTACATCAGTTCGTGGGTGGTCGTCGACACCGGATCCGACGACGGCACCCAGGATCTGATCAAGAATCACATGGCACGTCTCGGTATCCCCGGGGAGTTGCACGAACGGCCGTGGCGCGACTTCGGCCACAACCGCTCCGAGGCGCTGGTGCTGGCCCAGGGCCACGGTGACTACATCTGGGTCATGGACGCCGATGACACCGTGCTGGGCATCCCGGATTTCACCGGCCTGAGCGCCGACATGTATTTGATGCGTGTCGGGCAGGCCGCCGCCGGGCTGCACTGCTGGCGCGCCCAGTTGTTCCGCGACGGATTGCCCGTGCGCTACGAGGGTGTCATCCACGAGACGCCGGTGTGTGATCAGCCCTGCGTGACCGAACGTCTGGAAGGAGAGTATCTGATCGAATCCCGCCGGCTCGGTGCGCGTAACGCGGATCCGCAGAAAAAACTCGCCAGCGATCTCGAGTTGCTGCTCGGTGAGGTCGGCCGCAATCCCGAGGACACCCGGTCGGTCCTTCACTTGGGCCAGACGTATTTCGACATGGGTGATTTCGCCAACGCACGCAAGTGGTATGCGCGGCGGGCGGAGATGGGCGGCTCGACAGAAGAGATCTATCACGCGCTGTACCAGGTTGCGGCCGCGATGGTGCAACTCGGGGCACCGTGGCCGGAAACCCAGGACGTTCTCCTGCAGGCGTGGGATGTTCGGCCCAATCGGGCGGAGCCGCTGTATGTCATCGCCCAGCAGCATCGCGGCAATCATCGCTACCGGCTCGGTTACCTGTTCGCCAGGGTTGCCGCCGAAATCCCTTTCCCTGAGTCGGATACGTTGATGGCCCCGGCCGATGTCTACGCGTGGCGCGCAGCCGAGGAGTGGGCGGCCTGCGCGTCGATGATCGGCAAGCACGCCGAGACGTTCGCCTTGTGCCGGATGCTGCTGTCTCGCCCCGGCATCCCCGAGGAGGATCGCCGGCGGATCGCGGCCAACCGCGACGTCTACGTGCCGATGATGATCGACGCGGCATCCAGCTACCCCGACACGGTGGTGACTGATCTGGTGCAGCGCCGGGCCAGGAGGCCGGGCGATTCCGACGTGGTCGTCACCGTGGTGGCGGGGCCGGATCGCGACAGCATCGAACAGACCCTCAACTCGTTTCTGCACTGCTGCCTGGACGTGTCGCGAGTGGGGCGTTTTCTGGTGTTCGACGCTGGACTCTCAGCCGAGGATCGCGCGCTGCTGCAAGATCGCTACGGTTTCCTCGACATTGTTTGTCTCGGGGCCGAGGACCAGCCGGCGGCCCCGGTCGGCTCCCTTCGCCCCCACGTCGACGCCCGGTTCTGGCTCCACCTCGGCCAGGGTTGGCGGTTTTTCGCGCCCGACAATCTTCTCACCCGCCTGACCGCGGTGCTGCGGGCCGAAGCCGACGTGGTGCAGGTGGGCATCAACTTCGCCGATGCGGTGACGTTGACCGGTGCCTGCGCGGCCGACGATGTGGTCCGTCGTGATGCCGACACCGGCCGCTACGTCCTGGCTGCCGCGCAGGTCAGCGGGCCGGCCATGTTCGATACCGAACGCCTGGACCGGGTCGTCACGTCCGGGCGGGGGAGCAGGGAGTCCGGGTTTGGCTGCGCGAGCCTCGACGAAGTGCTCTGCCTCAAGGCGACCGCCGCGCCGACCGGCACCGCCTGAGCCTCCGAGAGTTCCCGTCTCAGCGCCGGGACAACATTTTCTCGGCCCCCGCGCCGAGGGCGACGGTCAGTTCCAGAACGGTCCGGGGGTCGCTGAGCTGCTCGCCGTAGAGTTCGCGCAGTTGACTCATCCGGTAGCGCACCGTCTGAGGGTGGACGAAAAGGTCGGCGGCCACCGCGTCGCGCCTGCCTTGATGCAAGATCCACGACCGCAGGGTCTCGGTGAGCCGCGCGGCGGTATTGTCCGGCAGCCGCGACAGCGGCGCCAACGCGCGAGTGCGGAGATCCTCGGCGGCTTCGCGGTCGGCGCCGAGCACGAGTTCCACCAGATGGTCGTCCGTGTCGAGCGCTTCGTTGCGCTCCGTGCCCAGCAGATCCCGGGCTCGCAGCGCGCGATGGTAGGACGACCGGACGTGCATCCACGGGCGCGCGGGCCCCACCCATGCCCGTCGCTGGGACAGCGTCGACAGCAGCCGGCTGCGTCGCGGCCCGGCCATATCGGGAACCAGCACCGCCGCGAGTGCCTCCGACGCGTCGATCCCCGGCAGGTCTTCGGTCAGCTGAAGTACTGATTGGCCGAATTGCGCTGCCAGCCCTGGTGTCTGGGCCACCGGAAGCACGACCGCGGTGAGCGAGTCAGGGTGCCGCCAGCCGGCCTTGTCGGCGCCGGCGAGCAGTGTCGCCTCGGGTTCGCCGGCGAGCAGGTCGTGGGCCAACCGGTCGAGGTAGCGCTGGCGAACCCTTCCCGTGGTGGCCAGCTCGTCGGCATGGCCGGACACGCTGGAGGCCGACAGTTCGTCGATGTAGGCGAACACCAACTCGGCGAATCTGGCAATCGTCGACGCGGGAAGCCCCGCGGCCACCGCTGTCGTCGACAACTCCCGCCAGGCCACCCGGGCGCCCACGCGATAGGCCGACAGCAACGCATCGATGGAGCGGCCATGACGGGCCTCACCGCGGCCCAGTTCGTAGGCGCCGTCCAGCGCCGGTGACAGCGGCGGTCCGTGGTCGGAATCCTTCGCCCGGGTGGCCAGTCGCAGGAACGCGCCCAGCGACGTCTGCACCGCATTCTCGATGTTCTGCCCCATCGGTCCGCTGAACGCGTCGGCGTAACTGGGCACCTCGACAGTGATCGCGGTCACGGTGCGTTCGGCCATCGCCGGCAGGATCGCCTCGAGTGCCCTGACCACGGGTTCGTCGAGCTGCAGCCCGCTCAACCGCAGCGATGGCTCGGACAAAATTATTCCTCCCGAACAAACTAATGAGGGTTTTTCACGCGGATGACTCAAGACTTTACATCCAAGGATCATAACTATGGTGTTATGACCACTCTGGCAACCCGACCGGCACCTCGACCTCCCTCCAGGCCGGCCCTCGTCGGCGCAGTGCGTGACCGGGTGCTGCAGCTTGCCGAGCGGATTGCTCTGCCGCTGACCACGCCGCTGATTCCCGCCGACTATCTCGACATGATCGATCCGCTGCGTTCCGGTGCCGACCTGCGCGGGCGGGTGATCGCGATCCACCCCGAAACCCGCGACGCGGCCACCCTGGTGGTCAAGCCCGGACGCGGTTGGCGTCCGCACCTACCCGGGCAATACGTGCGCGTCGGGGTGGATGTGGACGGTGTGCGCCAGTGGCGGGCGTACTCGCTGACCTCGAAGAAGGACCGGCGCGATGGTTGCCTTGCGATCACCGTGAAGGCGATCCCGGGGGGTGTTGTCAGTAATCACCTGGTGCGCCGCACCGCCGTCGGCGCCGTCATCCAACTGGACCAGGCAACCGGCGATTTCACCCTCGGCGACCGGGCCCCCGACAAAATTCTGTTTGTCACCGCGGGCAGCGGCATCACCCCGGTCATGGGCATGTTGCGCAACATGGCGGGCGTCGGCGGCGGCGCCCCCGACATCGTTGTGGTGCACTCCGCGCCCACTCCTGATGACGTCATCTTCGGATGGGACCTGCGCATGCTGGCCCATCAGCGTCGAATCACGTTGGTGGAGAAGCACACCGACACAGACGGCATGCTCGACGTTTCGCGCTTGACCGAGATCGTTCCCGATGTCGCCGAGCGCCAGACGTGGGCCTGCGGTCCGGCTGGGCTGCTCGATGCGATCCAAGAGCGCTGGGCCGCGGACGGCATCGCCGAACAGTTGCACATCGAACGGTTCCGCCCCGCCGTCATCGCTGCCGGCGAAGGAGGCGCCGTGACCTTTTCCAGAAGCGGTGCCGTCGTGGACGCCGACGGGTCGCAGACGCTGCTCGACGCCGGCGAAGCGGCGGGAGTGTTGATGCCCTCGGGCTGCCGGATGGGCATCTGCTTCGGCTGCGTCGCGCCGCTGCGTCAGGGCGCCGTGCGCGATCTGCGCAACGGCGACCTCACCATCGCCGCCCCGGGCGACGACGTGAAGATCCAAACCTGCGTCTCAGCCGCCGCAGGCGCATGCGAACTCGACCTCTGAACTGAAGGAGCCAAGATGACTGCCACTATGACTGCGACACAGACCGACCCGACCGCCCACCTGTCCGATGAGGACATCGAAAACCTTGGGCGCGAACTCGATGCCATCCGGGAGAACATCCTGGCCGGTCGCGGTGAGCGCGACGCCGCCTACATCCGTCGTGTCATCACCGGTCAGCGCAAGCTTGAACTCGCGAGCCGCGCCGTCCTGCTGGTCTCGCTGTTTCCGCCCGCCTGGGTGATCGGCACCTTCGGGCTGTCGATCTCCAAGATCGTGGAGAACATGGAGATCGGGCACAACGTGATGCACGGGCAGTGGGACTGGATGCGCGATCCGAAGATCCACTCGACAACCTGGGAATGGGACAACGCCTCACCCGCGGCGATGTGGAAACACTCCCACAACGAGGTCCACCACACCTACACCAACGTGCTCGGCAAGGACCGCGATCTGGGCTACGGCATCATGCGGGTCGACGAAGACCAGCGCTGGACGCCCTTTTATCTGGCGCAGCCGTTGTGGAACTTCATCAACGCCTGCTTGTTCCAATACGGTATCGCCGCATACGATCTCGAAATCGGCAAGTACCTCAAAGGGCGCAGCGACAAGGACGAGTTCCGGCGACAGGGCGCCACAGTGCTCGCCAAGGTGCGCAAGCACCTGATGCGCGACTACGTGCTGCATCCGCTGTTGTCGGGTCCCTCAGCGCCTACGACGTTGACCGCGAATGTGACCGCGAATCTGGTCCGAAACCTGTGGACCCATTCGGTGATCATGTGCGGGCACTTCCCCGAGGGCGTGCAGACCTACGACAAGGCTTCGATCGACGGGGAGACGCGCGGGCAATGGTACCTGCGGCAGATGCTCGGCTCGGCGAATATTTCCGGCAACGCTCTGCTGCACTTCATGACCGGCAATCTGTCCTTCCAGATCGAGCACCATCTGTACCCGGACCTGCCCAGCAACCGCTACCAGGAGATCGCCCCGAAGGTTCAGGAGATCTTCGAGCGCTACGGGCTCACCTACACCACCGGAAGCCTGCCTCGTCAGGTGGCCTCGGCGTGGAAGAAGGTGTTCCGGTTGTCGCTGCCCAACGATTTCCCGCGCAAGGCGTCGCAGGCTCTCCAGCCCGCCGCGATCAGGGACGCGATCTTCGCCGGGCCGCGCCGAGAGGCGCAGGCCGCCTGAGCCGCGGTACGGGGATTCGGTACAGCGCTCAGTCCCCGAGCGCCGGGCCCGTTCCCCGCGGCGGTTTCACGACGCGGGGGGCGGGGTCGCCGACGCCCACATGGGTCATGACATGGTCCAGCACCAGGTCGGAGAGATCGCCGTCGTCGGCGACACGGGCGAGTCCATGCCGCCGCAGGAACGTATCGAGACGGCGGTCCGGTGACCAGTCGGCGTAAATAGGGCCGGCATATCGCGAGTCCAGAAACTCGCTGGCCAGATCGTCCAAGTCGGAATCGGTCAACAACAGCGGTAGATGGCCACCCATAGTCGCCTGCTCCTTTGTTCAGCCGCGACCGCACCTGCCCAGTCACGTCAGACGGGCGCCATTGTGCCATCGCGCGGCCGACGGTGGAAGGGTTCATAGTCATCTCTGAGGAACGGTCATCTCTGAGGAACGCGCCGCAAGAACATCCGCGGGGCGAAACGGCGCGGCCGCGAGGACCATCGACCCTGTCGGGCCGCGGGGTCCGCCGCGCAGACTCGAACTGTGGCCTACGTCAGGAAACGAATCGCGCAGGCGGCGGCGCTGACCGGTCTGCTCTACGCCGCACGGCGGTACTACCGCAACTGGGGCGCGACCAAGGCGGAGTGTCAGATGACGCTGCCGGGCGACACCCTGGTGGGCGATCCCGCGATCCAGACCACCGAGGCGCTGTACATCGACGCGCCCGTCGCCGCTGTCTGGCCCTGGCTGGTCCAGATGGGTCAGGACCGGGGCGGGTTCTACGGCTGCGCGGGGCTCAAAGACCTGCTGGGCCTCGCGCATCGAGACGCCGACCGCATCCAACCCGAATGGCAGCAGCGCGGCGTCGGGGACGTCGTGCGTCTGGCTCCCGCGGGCTGGATGGGGCTGCCGGGAGGCGTGGCGCTGACCGTCGCCGAGGTCGTGCCCGGAAAATACCTCGTGCTGCAGGCCGCCCGGCCGGAACTGCGCTGGAACGCGGTCTGGTCATTCCACCTGCAGCCACACTGGGAGGACCGCGTGCGGCTCCTCACCCGCACCAGGATCTCGCTGCGTCACCCCGGCGAAGTCTTCGCCATGGAGCTGGTCCGGCCGCTGGTCGCGCTGAGCACGCGCGGCTTGCTGCTGGGGGTCAAGCATCGGGTGGAGCGGCCGCCTGCGCCTGGCCCGGTGCGGCCCCGCTCCGCTAGCGAAAACAATTGACGCACCGAACGTCTGGAGTGGCTGGGCCCGGGCGTTGGCGCCCGGGCCGAGCCGGATCCGGTTATTTGTTGATGGCGATCCTGACGTGCTTCTCGGCGGGCGCCGGCTTCGAAATCGCCACCGAGACAATCAGGATGCCCTTGTCGTAGGTGGCCTTGATGTCGTCTTCGTCGGCGCCGGCCGGCAGTGGCACGGTGCGAACGAACGAGCCGTAGGAGAATTCCGAACGGCCGTCGAACTCCTTCTTCTCACTGCGTTCGGCTGTGATGGTGAGCTGCCCGTCGCGGACCGTGATGTCGACGTCCTTGGCCGGGTCGACGCCGGGAATCTCGGCGCGCACCTCCTACGCGGGTGATGGCCGGGAAGCCGCGGGCCGATCGGCCGCTCCGGCGAGGCCGAACGACCCTAGTCCCGGCTGCGGCTCCGGTCTACTTTTGCGGTGGGGACGAATGCGTGCATCGACCGAAGATGTTGTTCGACAGGGGTTGTGGAGGTTCCGACATGGGAGATGCGATCCCGCTGGGGCGGATCGCCGGCTTTGCGGTGAAAGTCCACTGGAGTGTGCTGGTCATCCTGTGGCTGTTCACCTGGAGCCTGGCGAGCACGTTGCCCAGCGCTGTCAAAGGCTATTCGCCCGCCGGCTACTGGCTGGCCGGTGCGTGCGGCGCCCTGGTGCTGCTCGCGTCGTTGCTGGCTCACGAGCTCGCGCACGCCGTCGTCGCTCGCCGCGTGGGGGTGTCGGTGGGAAGTGTGACGCTGTGGCTGTTCGGCGGGGTGACCACTTTGGGCGGCGAAGCCAAGACCCCCAAGGCGGCCTTTCGGATCGCCATCGCCGGCCCGGCCACCAGCTTGGCGCTGGCGGCGATGTTCGGCGGGCTGGTCGTGGGCCTGCAGGCCGCGCACGCCGCCCCCATCGTGGTGGGCGTTTCGTCCTGGCTGGCGATGATCAACCTGGTGCTGGGCCTGTTCAACCTGTTGCCGGGCGCCCCGCTGGATGGCGGTCGGGTGCTGCGTGCCTACCTGTGGCGCCGCCACGGCGACGTCGTGCGTGCCGGCATCGGCGCGGCGCGCGCCGGACGGGTGGTGGCCTACGTCCTGATCGCGCTGGGGCTGGCCGAGTTCGTGACGGGCAGCCTCGTCGGCGGCGTATGGCTGGCGTTCATCGGTTGGTTCATCTTCGCCGCCAGCCGCGAGGAGGAGACGCGGATATCGACCCAGCAGCTCTTCGCCGGGGTCCGCGTCGCCGACGCGATGACGGCCCGTCCGCACCGCGCGCCCGGGTGGATCAGCGTCGACGATCTGATCCAGCGCTACGTGCTGGGCGACCGCCATTCGGCGTACCCGGTCGAGGATCGGGACGGGTCGATCGTGGGGTTGGTGACTTTGGCTCAGCTGCGCGACGTCGCACCCGTTCGGCGCCCCACCACGACCGTGAACGACATCGCGCTGCCGCTGCACGCGGTGCCGACCGCGGCACCGCAGGAGTCGTTGGGCGCCCTGCTCGAACGGATGGCGGCGGTCGGTCCGCGCAGCCGGGCCCTGGTCGTCGACGGCGGCCAGGTGGTCGGCATCGTCACACCCAGCGACATCACCCGCCTGCTCGACGTCTACCGGCTCGCGCAACCCGCTCCGGTCCCGGCCCTCGAACGCGGTCCCAACGAAAGGTATTCCCGCGCAGAGCGTCCCGGCGCCTGACTTTCCGGCGTTCGCCGCCACGTCGACACCTCATGTCCGTCGGTCCCACGGATGTTCTTTTCACGAACGGTATTGTTGAAAAGCCGGTGCCTGAGGTGCGCCGCCGGTACTTCCGAAGGAACACGATGCACGCATGATGTTCGAGGTCACCCCAGCGCGGGAATCAGTCGGCCGCCGCCGCAAGGTGCTGCAGGTGTTGCGGGCGTCGCCCGATCCGATGAGCATCGCCGCGATCGCCGAGGTGCTGCGCGTGCATCCCAACACCGTCCGGTTCCACCTCGACATACTGCTCGGGGACGGCCAGGTGGAGCGGGTCGATCCGGGCCGCAAGGGGCCCGGGCGCCCGGCGCTGATGTTCCGGGCGGTCCGGCAGATGGATCGCGGGGGAGCGCGGCACTACCGGATGCTCGCCGAGATCCTGTCCGAGGCGCTTGCGTCCGAACGGGATCCACGGGCCAAGGCGCTGGGCGCCGGGCGCGCCTGGGCCTACAAGACCCAGTCCGCCGCTCAGCGGCCGGTCGCAGAAGCCATCGGAGCCGCGGAGGCCGTCGATCGACTGTTCGGACTGCTCGACGACCTCGGATTCGCCCCCGAGTACCGCACGGCCGAGGGGCGGGAGCAGAT
>NZ_JBYCLC010000156.1:0-49907 GCF_057473685.1 Mycobacterium sp. TH-M116
CCCGTGTTTACGCCGCCGCCGAACGCGGAGTTCCCCGAGTTGAAGAAGCCGGTGTTGCCGGTGCCGGAGTTGAACAGGCCTGTGTTGCCGGTGCCGGAATTCCAGCCGCCGAAACCCATCTGGTTGTTACCGGTGAGCCCGATACCGATGTCGTGGTTTCCCGTATTGGCTAGACCGATGTTGTAGTCACCAGTGTTGGACAGACCCCAGTTGAAGCTCCCGGAGTTCCCAAGGCCGACGTTTCCGCTGCCAAAGTTCAGCCCGCCGATGCCGATCTGATTGCTACCGGTCAGCCCGATACCAATGTCGTGGCTGCCAAGGTCGCCGAACCCGAAGTCGTGGCTTCCAACGTTGCCGTACCCGATGTTGAAGCTGCCGAGGTTACCCAAGCCGACGTTGCTGTTCCCGCTATTGGCGAATCCGATGTTGAAGCTGCCGAGGTTGCCGCTGCCCAGATTGGAGTTACCCAGATTGCCGTTGCCAACGTTGCCCGACGAGGGGGTGGGCAGATGGGTGATGTCGTTGAGTGTGCTTCCGTTGCCGAAGCCCAAATTCATGTTCCCGAAGTTGCCCAAGCCCCAGTTTCCGCTGCCGCGATTACCCAAGCCCAGGTTGAGATTACCGTAGTTGCCCCCACCGAAGTTGAAGCTGCCGAGGTTGCCAGAGCCCAGGTTGAAGTTACCGGTGTTGCCCCCACCGACGTTGAAGCTGCCAAGGTCGCCTAGGCCCAGGTTGACGTGAACGTTTTGCGCTAACGCCTGCAACGGCGAGGCATTGGCGATCTCCGCAACCGCGTACGTGAATGCCCCCGCGTTCAGCGCCTGCACGAACTGCCCGTGAAACGCTGCGGCCCGCGCGCCCAGCGCCTCAAACTCCCGACCGAAGTTACCGAACACCGCCGAGACCGCCACGGATATCTCATCTTGGGCCGCGTTGAGGATCTGCGTGGTCGAACCCGCCGCAGCCGCGTGTGCTTCCTGGATCACCGATCCAATGTTTGTGAGGTTGGCGGACGCTGCGGCCAGAGCATCAGGAGAAGCGACGATAAAAGACATTTCCGGCTCCCATCGTGGTGGGCAATACAGGAGTTCTCAATCAAAAATCACATAGTAACGTACGCCACATTGGCGGCTCAGCGCCCTTTCTGTCAATCTGGGTTGAAGCACCCGCCCTCCGGCAATCAGTGACCCGAGCACGGGGATAAAGATAAAGAGAGCCCCCGAGATGGCGAGCAAGCCGGAAATCCTGGCCGCCTACGACGCAGTACCGGCGGCGAGAAAGGTGCTATGCTGCGCCGCGATTGCCCGATTTCAGGCACATCACCGAGTGGCGCAAAGTGCCGTCGGCAGGCCACCCAACCGGCGCACGCCAAACCCGAACTCGTGGCCAAGGCCCTAAATGAGTTGTCGGCATTGAGATATAAAAATTGCACGGCCCGTCATCGGGCGCTCGCGGCTTACTCCCGCACGCGCGTGCAACGGTGCAGCAGCCACGCCGGCGGGATCGTCAGCGCCAGGGTCGCGACGAACAGATACAGCATCGAGCCGGTGTAGACGTGGGCGCGCACGATGTAGACCATCGCGAATTCCATCGTGATCAGGTGGATCAGGAAGATCTCGTAGGAGATCTCCCCCAGCCACACCATCGGCCGGGTCGCCAGCAGCCCGCAGTACCAGCCCCGGTCACCCAGGGCCAGCGGCGCCACCGCCAGCGTGGCGATGACCGCGTAGAACACCGTCTTGACCACGGCCTCGCGCAGCGACGCCGGCGACGTCGTCGGCGCGCCCGCGATGGGGGTGGAGACGATGAAGTAGCTGACGATCGCCAAAGGTATGGCCACGAAGGCGTAGCCGCGCACGCCCATCCCCTGCAGTACCGCCAGCGCCATGCCCCCCAGGAACCAGGCCAGATACGTCGGCAGCCACAGCCGGGCGCCGTCGGGAAACACGTGGTCGGTGTGCACCAGGACCAACCACGCCGGGCTGCACAACGCCAGCCCCGCCAGCGCGCCCAGCATCAGCCGCGGTCGCCACCGTCGGCGGCAGACCAGCACCAGCAGCACGTAGGCCAGCAGCGGCAGTACGACGTAGAAGGACGCTTCCACCGCCAGGCTCCACATCTGCGTCAGGCCCTGGTGCAGGTACTTGCCCAGGTAGCCGTCGCAGTAGATCTGCGTCAGCGTCAGGTTGCGCGCCAGCCCCAGCCAGCTGTGCCCGGGGTTGGGTCCGGCCGCCCGGAAGTGGTAGAGCACATAGGCGAACACCACGGTGATCACGTAGGCGGGCATGATCCGCCTGACCCGATGCCGCCCATAGCGGCTCAGCGAGGGCGGCGGACCGCCGGTGGCGGCCGCTTTCACCCACGGGCGAAACAGCAGAAAGCCCGAGAGCACGAAGAAGATCGGGACGCCGATCTCCAGCCGGGCGCCGACCAGTCCCCAATAGCCATGGGTGTACTTGCCGGTGGTGTAGGCCGCGTGGGTGCCGACGACCAGGAGAGCCGCGAGGGCACGGATGCCGGTCAGCGAGGCGACCCGGTCGACGTGCGCGATCTGTTCGAGCCCGCCCTGTTCGATCTCCTCGGACAGGGTCATCGGGGGTTTTTCCTGCGGGGTTTGCCGCCGTCGTGGGGGGTCCTCGCGGGGGGCTTGCCGGACGACCGCTCCGGTTGCAGGTCGATGAGCACGCCCGAGATGCGGGTGTGCTCAAGCCTTTTCAAGGTCGCTCTGGGTAGCTTGGCCGGTAGTTCCACCAGCGAGAAGTCCGGACCGATTGAGATGTGGCCGAAATCGCTGCGATGCAGACCGCCCTCGTTGGCGATGGCGCCCACGATCGCGCCGGGGCCGATCTTGTGCCGCTTGCCCACGGCGATGCGGTACGTGGTGAAGGCCCGCATGTGCCGGGGCTTCTCGGCATGCTCGCGGCGCTCGCGGCGCTGCTCGGGCGGGGGTTCGGGCGCCATCAAAAACGCCTCGCCGTCGCGGGACTGCAGCGCCAGCGCCGCCGCGATGTCGGCCATCGGGACGTCGTGCTCGCGTTCGTAGTCCTCGACGAGCCGGCGGAACAACTCGAGGCCGGGGGCGCCGAGCGCGTCGGTGATGGAGTCGGCGAACTTCACCACCCGCTGCGCGTTGACGTCCTCGACACTGGGCAGCGCGGCTTCGGTGAGCGTCTGGCGCGTGGCCTTCTCGATGGCTTTGAGCAGGTGGCGCTCGCGTGGCGACACGAACAGCACCGCGGTTCCGCTGCGCCCGGCCCGCCCGGTGCGCCCGATGCGGTGCACGTAGGACTCGGTGTCATGCGGGATGTCGTAGTTCAGCACGTGGGAGATGCGCTCGACGTCCAGGCCTCGGGCTGCGACGTCGGTGGCCACCAGGATGTCGATGTTCCCGGCTTTGAGCGCGGCAATGGTCCGCTCACGTTGAGCCTGGGGAATATCGCCGTTGATGGCGGCCGCGGAAAACCCACGCGCCCTAAGCTTTTCGGCGACCTCCTCGGTGGCCTGCTTGGTGCGCACGAAGACGATCATCGCCTCGAACGGCTCGACCTCCAGGACGCGGGTCAGCGCGTCCATCTTGCGCGGGCCGGCCACCTGGATGTAGCGCTGCGAGATGTTCTCGGCGGTAGCCGTTTTCGCCTTGGAGGTGACCTCGAACGGGTCGTGCAGGTATTTGGTGGTGATCTTGCGGATCGCGGGCGGCATGGTCGCCGAGAACAGGGCCACCTGCTTGTATTCCGGAGTTTCGGACAGGATGCGCTCGACGTCCTCGGCGAAACCCATGGTGAGCATCTCGTCGGCCTCGTCGAGCACCAGGTAGTCGACGCACGAGAGATCGAGCGTCCCGCGCTCCAGGTGGTCGATGACCCGGCCGGGGGTGCCGACCACCACCTGCGCGCCGCGACGCAGCCCGGCCAACTGCACGGTGTAAGACGAACCGCCGTAGATCGGCAGCACGTTCACCTCGGGCAGGTGCGCCCCGTAGCGGCTGAACGCCTCGGCGACCTGCAGGGCCAGCTCCCGGGTGGGCGCCAGCACCAGCGCCTGGGTCGCTTTGCTGCTCACGTCGATCCTGGACAGGATCGGCATCGCGAACGCCGCCGTCTTGCCAGTGCCGGTCTGGGCCAGGCCAACCACGTCCGAGCCCGCCAGCAGCGCCGGAATCGTGGCAGCCTGGATGGCCGTCGGGGACTCGTAGCCGACGTCGGCGGCCGCCCGCACCACCGCGGGATGGATCTGCAGGTCGGCGAACGTGGTGGAGGCAGCCTCGGTCGGGCTGTCGGGGAGGGTCATTGTCCATGCAGCTTAGTGGCCGGACCGGCCCCGGTCATGCCCGGAGCGGCGGGGCCGCCGGCGACCGGTGACTGCGACCACACCCGCGGCAGGGTATGGCATGCCTGACGCACCCGCGCGCCCGATGACGGTACGGTGCGTCGATGTGGGACTGCTATCCAGCCGCGCGCTGACAGGCTTGACCGCCGCCGCCGTTGTCTTGGCGCTGCCGGGCTGCGGTTCGGGGGATTCCACGGTCGCAAAAACGCCGCAACGCCGATCGACCACCGCGACCGCGTCGATCACGGCCCCCATCTCGCCCCCACCCGCGCAGGCCACCGCGCCGGGCACCAGCGCGGCCCCGGCCGACCCCTGCGCGGTCAACCTCGCCTCCCCCGCCATCGCCAAGGCAGTCTCGGAACTGCCTCGCGACCCACGCAGCGCGCAGCCCTGGAACCCCGAACCGCTGGCCGGCAACTACAACGAGTGCGCCCAGCTGTCGGCGGTGATCCTGCAGGCCAACACCAACACCGACCGTCCCGCCACCCGGGCGGTGCTGTTCCACCTCGGCCAGTTCATCCCGCAGGGCGTGCCCGACACGTACGGCTTCAACGGCATCGACGCGGCGCAGACCACCGGCGACACGGTGGCGCTGACGTATCCGAGCGGCATCAACGGCCTTGCGACCGACGTACGTTTCCACTGGAACGGCAACGCCGTGGAGCTGATCGGCAACGCTCCCGGCCGCTGACCGAGCCGGCAGCGGGCAACGACCGGGACCCGGGACGGCCGGGGATCACGAGTGCGGCCGGGACAGCCGACGCCCGGGCGGGCGTCAACCACTCACCTGCAACGGAAGCGAGATCGCTCCAGAGCCGCCCGTCACCACCAACACCCAACGGCCATCGATCGGCAGAGGCACCTCGACGTCGAAATAGGCGAATCCGATTTCGCCGCCGGCCGCGGCATCCGGCAGCTCGTAGGCGATGGTCAGCGGCTCGACACCCGCTGGGGGCCTGATCTCCACTTCGATTTGCCGGACGGGGCTATCGGTTTCGGTCTGCGTGAGCACCACAAGAACGAACCGGGCCAATCGGTCAGGCCCGACCACGAATCCAGACAGCACACCGCCCGACACGCTGAGTTTGTTGTCCACCACCGAAGCCGCTTCGGCGAGAAAAGCTCCGGTGATCACATGCCGAAGTTACCGTGCTTTCGGCCGTTGGCGGCGGTCGAGGGGCATAACGGCAAGCCGCGCGGCCGGTCGACGCCGGCCGGGTCTAGCCGCCGGAGCAGTGCCGCCCGTCTCCGGTCGCGCCGCCGTCGGGATCCGGGCGATAGTGCCGCCCCTGCGGACCGCCCCCGCTCTCGCGCGAGACCGCGCCGGTGGCCCGCGTCGCAACTCGGGCAGCCGGTCGCGGGCCCTGCCCGGCGTCCAGGTCAAAGCCGTTGTTCACCGATCCGTCCAGCGCGACTGAGGCCGGACTGGGAGGACCGGTCGACTCCTGCGGCGCCCCGGTGGCGCGCTCCCGGCCAGTGCGGGCACCGCCGGCCCCGGCGCCGGTGTCTGGGCGAAGTATCACCTCGACGTAGTCGTCGTAGTCGTCGTAGTCGTCGTAGTCGTAGTCGTCGTAGTCGTCGTAGTCGTCGTCGGCCGCAGGGGGAACCGGGTCGGCCGCGTTGCCCCCGCGCCGCATCACCGAGGGCGCGAACCCGACCAGGAACAGCGCCGCGACGATCCCGAACAACGCGACGAACGCCGGCAGCAGCATCGACTGCGCCATCGCAGCCGCGAACGGGTCACGCAGGAACGCGGGGAGTCGTAACGCCGCGGTGCGCTGCGGAGTCCCCACATGCGGCGGCATCTCGGCGCCGATCCGCCACGTCATGAACGCGGCCATGCCGGCGCTGCCCAGTACCGCGCCGATCTGACGGACCGCGTTGTAGACCCCGGAGCCCGCACCGGCCAGGCGCGGCGGCAGGTTTCGCGTCGCGGTGGCGGTCAGCGGCGACCACACGAACGCGTTACCCACGCCCAACACCACAAACGGCAACACCAGCCGCCAGATCGGCGTCTCCGGGCGCATCTCGAACGACAGCCAGGTCAGCGCGATCGCGAACATCGAAAAGCCGAAACCGAGCAGCGGCCGAGGGTGGTATCGGTCGACGAGCCTGCCCACGAACGGCGCGAGCACGCCTGCCGCGACCGCCATCGGGGCGATCAGCAAAGCCGAGCGGGCCGGCGACAGCCCGCAGACCGTCTGGGCGTAGAAAGTGACCGGCAAGATCATTCCTGTCGTCGCGAAGGCGGTGATCGCCACTCCGACGGCGCACAGGCCGAAATCCCGGTCGGCGAAGATGACCAGCGGAACCAGCGGCTCCCGGTGGTTGACCGACTGCCAGTAGACAAAGGCGCAGACCAACCCGGCGCCGGCGACGAGCATCGCCCAGATCCAGGGCTGCCAATGCGCGGCCTGACCCTGCTGCAACGCGAAGACGATGAGGAATATGCCCGCTCCCGACAACCCGACGCCGACGGGGTCGAACCGGTGCACCTGGGTGGGCAGAGCCGGAACCAGCCATATCGCCAAGCCCAGCCCGACGACCCCGATGGGGACATTGACGAAGAAGATCCACTCCCAGCCCAGCCCGTCGACCAGCAGACCGCCGGCCAGCGGCCCCACCAGGCTGGCGACGCCGGCGGTGGCGCCCCACACGCTGATCGCCACACCGCGCCGCTGCGCCGGGAAGATCCGGGTGATCGTCGACAGGGTCTGCGGGGTCAGCACACCGGCGCCGACGCCCTGCACGACACGCGCGGCGACCAGCATGCCGGCGCTGCCCGCCAGCCCGCACCACATCGAGGCGACCGTGAACACCATCAGACCGATCAGATAGAGGTTCTTGGGGCCGAACCGGTCACCGAGCCGCCCCGCCACCAGCAACACCACCGCATACCCCAGCAGGTAGGCGCTGGTCACCCACACCACGGCGTCGTACCCGATGCGCAGGTCGGCCATGATGGTCGGGTTCGCGATCGCGACGATCGTCGAGTCGACCATGATCATGAAGAAGCCGATCATCATCACCCACAACGCCCACCAGGGATTTCCGGACCTCCCGGCTTCCCCCGGGAGCCGCCGGGGCCGGCGGGGCACGGCGTCGTGACCGGGCCCCGCACTCCGGTTCCCCCGGGACGGCAGGGACGTCGCGGTGCCCATCTACCACCTCGTTCAATTCTCGATGTTCAACTCGTGACGGTGGTTGCCCCATCATCAGGACCGGCACAGGACCGGCACAGGACCGGCACAGGGCCGAATCGGGACGACCCCCAGTGCCCACACCGCGTGCGGGGCCATTATCCCGGTTGCGGTGACGGACCACGCAGCCGCGGATCCCCTGCCGGACGCCGAGGCGCGTTAGCCTGCAATGAACGCCATTCGCAGGAGAGACGATATGCGGGCCCGACGGAACAGGTCTCAAAGGTCTTACGGCCGATTGTCGAACAGGTCCGGCGCAGAGCAACAGCCGCGCCCGATCAACGGTCGGCCGAAAGCGTCCGCGCGGGCGCTGGCGCAGGTGATCGAGCGGAGTGCGCGGATACAGGGCCCTGCGGCGGAGGCCTATGTCTCCCGTCTGCGGTCCGCCCACCCGGGGATCAGCCCCGCCGAGGCCGTCACCAAGCTGCAGCGCCGCTACGTGGTCCTGGTCACGTCCGGCGGAGTCGCGGTGGGGGCGGCGGCAACCATCCCCGGCATCGGCACGCTGAGCGCGCTGTCGGCGGCCGCGGCGGAAACCGTCGCGTTCCTGGAGGCCACGGCCTTCTTCGTGCTGGCGATGGCGGCGGCATACGGCATTCCCGCCGAACACCGGGAGCGGCGCCGCGCGTTGGTGCTGTCAGTGCTGGTCGGCGACAACAGCAAGCAGGCGATCGCCCCGGTGATCGGCCCGTCGCGCACCGGCGGCGGCTGGATCGCCGAGGCCGTGGCCGCGCTGCCGCTGTCATCGATGTCGGGGCTGAACTCGCGGCTGCTCAAGTCGTGGGTGAAGCGGTACGCGATGCGGCGCAGCGCTTTGGTGTTCGGCAAGCTGCTGCCGGTGGGCATCGGCATCATTGTCGGGGCCGTTGGCAACTATCTCGCGGGCAGGAAGATCGTCCGCAACGCCCACCAGGCTTTCGGCCCGCCGCCGGTGCGCTGGCCACGCACCCTGCACGTGGTGCCGCCGATCTCCGAGACGGGCTGAAAGCCGGTCGTTAGCCGGTTTGGCGGACTTATCCGGCCCGTCTGGCGAATCGGCGGGGAGAGGTTAGCCTTTATGGGGCGGAAACGGTGAGGACCCGCGCCGTGAGGCTCCTCGCCGGCCGGGGCGCACACGTAACGGGCGCTGTGGGACGGAACTCACGGCTCCTGCAGGACACAAGGATTGAGGCGAGAAGCGGCCGTGAACAACGTATCGCCATTCGGGCAGAACGAATGGCTGGTCGAAGAGATGTACCGCAAGTTCCGCGAGGACCCCTCGTCGGTCGACCCGAGTTGGCACGAATTCCTCGTCGACTACAACCCCGAACCGAACGTCAACTCCGAACCCAACGTCAACCCCGAACCCAACGTCAACCCCGAACCCAACGCCGGCGCACCCCCGAGCGTCCCGAAGACCGCCGACACGCCGCCGGACGCGGCCGCACCGTCCGCCAAACCACCGGCCAAGGCCGCCACCGCCCCCCCGGCCGACGGTGACCAGGTGCAGGTGCTGCGCGGCGCCGCCGCGGCCGTGGTCAAGAACATGTCCGCGTCGCTGGAGGTGCCGACGGCGACCAGTGTTCGGGCGGTGCCGGCCAAGCTGCTCATCGACAACCGGATCGTCATCAACAACCAGCTCACGCGCACCCGCGGCGGCAAGATCTCGTTCACCCACCTGCTGGGCTACGCGCTGGTGCAGGCGATCAAGCAGTTCCCGAACATGAACCGGCACTACGCCGAGGTGGACGGCAAGCCCAATGCCGTCACGCCGGCCCACACCAATCTGGGCCTGGCGATCGACCTGCAGGGCAAGGACGGCAAACGCTCTCTCGTGGTAGCCGGAATCAAGGGTTGCGAGGAGCTGCGGTTCGCGCAGTTCGTCACCGCCTACGAGGACATCGTCCGCCGGGCCCGCGACGGCAAGCTGACCGCCGAAGACTTTGCCGGCGTGACGATTTCGTTGACCAACCCCGGCACGATCGGCACCGTGCACTCGGTGCCCCGGCTGATGGCCGGCCAGGGCGCCATCATCGGCGTCGGCGCCATGGAGTACCCCGCCGAATTCCAGGGCGCCAGCCAGGAACGCATCGCCGAACTCGGCATCGGCAAACTGATCACCCTGACCTCGACGTACGACCACCGCATCATCCAGGGCGCGGAGTCGGGCGACTTCCTGCGTGCCATCCACGAGATGCTGCTGTCGGACGGCTTCTGGGACGAGATCTTCCGCGAACTGGGCAATCCGTACCTCCCGGTGCGGTGGAGCACCGACAACCCGGACTCCATCGTCGACAAGACGGCCCGCGTCATGGAGCTGATCGCGGCCTACCGCAACCGTGGCCACCTGATGGCCGACATCGACCCGCTGCGGTTGGACGGCAGCCGGTTCCGCAGCCACCCCGACCTCGAGATACTCAACCACGGGCTGACCCTGTGGGACCTGGACCGGGTGTTCAAGGTCGACGGCTTCGCGGGCTCCGAGTACAAGAAGCTGCGCGACGTACTGGGCCTGCTGCGCGACGCCTACTGCCGCCACATCGGCGTGGAGTACACCCACATCCTCGAGCCCGAACAACAGGAGTGGCTCGAACAGCGGACCGAGACCAAACACATCAAACCGACCGTCGCCGAACAGAAGTACATCCTGAGCAAGCTGAACGCCGCCGAGGCGTTCGAGACGTTCCTGCAGACCAAATACGTGGGGCAAAAGCGGTTCTCGCTGGAGGGCGCCGAAAGCACGATCCCGCTGATGGACGCGGCGATCGACCAGTGCGCCGAGCACGGCCTCGACGAGGTGGTCATCGCGATGCCGCACCGCGGCCGGCTCAACGTGCTGGCCAACATCGTCGGCAAGCCGTACTCGCAGATTTTCAGCGAGTTCGAGGGCAACCTCAACCCGGCCATGACGCACGGCTCCGGGGACGTCAAGTATCACCTCGGCGCCACCGGCGTGTACCTGCAGATGTTCGGCGACAACGACATCACGGTGTCGCTGACCGCCAACCCGTCGCACCTGGAAGCCGTGGACCCGGTGTTGGAGGGCCTGGTGCGGGCCAAGCAGGACCTGCTCGCCGGCGACGGCGACGACCCCGAAGGCCGCGCCTTCCCCGTGGTGCCGCTGATGGTGCACGGCGACGCCGCGTTCGCCGGCCAGGGCGTGGTCGCGGAGACGCTGAACATGGCGAACCTGCCCGGCTATCGCGTCGGCGGCACCATCCACGTCATCGTCAACAACCAGATCGGCTTCACCACCGCGCCGGAGTACTCGCGCTCCAGCGAGTACTGCACCGACGTCGCCAAGATGATCGGGGCGCCGATCTTCCACGTCAACGGCGACGACCCGGAGGCCTGCGTGTGGGTGGCCAAGCTGGCCGTGGACTTCCGCCAGCGGTTCAACAAGGACGTCGTCATCGACATGCTGTGTTATCGCCGGCGCGGCCACAACGAGGGCGACGACCCGTCGATGACCAACCCGGCCATGTACGACGTCGTCGACATCAAGCGCGGGGTGCGCAAAAGCTATACCGAAGCCTTGATCGGACGCGGCGACATCTCGATCAAGGAGGCCGAGGACGCACTGCGCGACTACCAGGGCCAGCTGGAACGGGTCTTCGCCGAGGTGCGCGAGCTGGAAAAGCACGGCGCACGGCCCAGCGAGTCGGTGGAGGCCGATCAGATGATCCCCAAGGGCCTGTCCACCGGGGTGGACAAGGCCCTGTTGGCCCGCATCGGCGACGCGTTTCTGGCGCTGCCCGACGGATTCACCGCGCACCCGCGCGTGCAACCCGTGCTGGAGAGACGCCGGGAGATGGCGTATGAGGGCCGGGTCGACTGGGCCTTCGGCGAGCTGCTGGCGCTGGGTTCGCTGGTGGCCGACGGCAAGCTGGTGCGGCTGTCCGGGCAGGACACCAGGCGCGGCACGTTCTCACAGCGGCATTCGGTGATCTTCGACCGCAAGAACGGCGAGGAGTTCACCCCGTTACAGCTGCTGGCGACCAACCCCGACGGCACCCCCACCGGCGGGAAGTTCCTGGTGTACGACTCGCCGCTGTCGGAGTATGCGGCGGTCGGCTTCGAGTACGGCTACACCGTCGGCAACCCGGATGCCCTGGTCCTGTGGGAGGCGCAGTTCGGCGACTTCGTCAACGGGGCGCAGTCGATCATCGACGAATTCATCAGCTCCGGTGAGGCCAAGTGGGGGCAGTTGTCCAACGTGGTGCTGCTGCTGCCACACGGTCACGAAGGGCAGGGCCCGGACCACACCTCGGGGCGGGTCGAGCGCTTCCTGCAGCTGTGGGCGGAGGGCTCGATGACCATCGCGATGCCCTCGACGCCGTCGAACTACTTCCACTTGTTGCGCCGCCACGCCCTCGACGGGGTGCGGCGCCCGCTGATCGTCTTCACGCCCAAGTCGATGCTGCGCAACAAGGCCGCGGTCAGCGACGTCAAGGACTTCACCGAGATCAAGTTCCGCTCGGTGCTCGAGGAACCCACCTACGAGGACGGCGTCGGCGATCGCGGCAACGTCACCAGGATCCTGCTGACCGCGGGCAAGCTGTACTACGAGCTGGCGGCGCGCAAGGCCAAGGACGTCCGCGACGACGTGGCGATCGTGCGCATCGAACAGCTCGCCCCCCTGCCGATGCGCCGGCTCCGCGAGACGCTGGAGCGCTACCCGAACGCCGGCGAGTTCTTCTGGGTGCAGGAGGAACCGGCCAACCAGGGCGCGTGGCCGCGCTTCGGCCTGGAGCTGCCGGAGCTGCTGCCCGACAAACTGACCGGGCTCAAGCGCATCTCGCGCCGCGCGATGTCCGCGCCGTCGTCGGGCTCGTCGAAAGTACACGCCGTCGAACAGCAGGAGATCATCGACACCGCGTTCGGGTAGACCGGCCCGGCCTCAGCGCACGCCGGGCCGGTCTATCGGCACGCCGGGCCGGTCTACCGGCACGCCGGGCCGGTCTATCGGCACATCGCGCTATCGGCACATCGCCAGGAAATCCAGGCGCCAGAGCGACTGGAACAGCTTGCGTCCGAAATTCTCGGGGTCGCCCGCTCCAGCCCGCCGCGATCCCGTCTGCGCCACCGACTCGGCGATCTGTCGGATGGTGCGCCGGCCGTCGACGTTCTGCACGAAGGGCAGTTGTGCCGCGTTGAGCGGCATGCTCCAGTCCGGCCGGTAGATCTCAGTGCCGGACAGGCCGCAGCGCATGCGCATCGCCGGGATGTAATCCAAGGACTCGTCCGTCGAAAAGTCGACGACGTAGGATTCTTTCGGTCGATCCGGGCGGCAGGCCATGAAAAAATGGCACGCGTTCAGAGTTTGGATCCGCTCCATGACGGACCAGATCTTGCGCTCGGACAACTCGTTGGCGACGCGGTGGAAATCGCTCGTGGGCGCGACCGAATCGTGCGGATAGTACGGCGCATTGAAATACCATCCCTGAAACGCCAGGCCTGCCGTGTCAACAAGATCAATACACTCTTCGACGGTGTAGCTGCGCTGGCGACCGTGCAGGAAAGTATCCACCAGGGCGGCGTCGGAGGATTGCAGATCACGCGCTACCCGAAGATAGCTCTGGACCGGGTGGTCGGCCGGCAGCATCGCGATGGTGTCCTTGATGATGCGGACCGATGCCTCGTCCTGGGACAGCCCCATGTCGCGAAAAAGCGATTCCAACAACTCGACGCCGATACGGCCGTATTTTGCGTACAGCATGACGGCCAAGGCGCCGTCTGGACGCAGACAGCCGCCGAGCGCCTGCATACCTGCCGCCGGATCCGCAAGGTGGTGCAACACTCCGGTCGACACGATCAGGTCGAATTCGAGCCCCAGGCTCGAGACCTCTTCGATCGGGAGCCGCTTGGGCTCGAGGTTCCACAGACCGTGCTTGTCCTTGAGATAGTGAACATGGTCCAGTGACGGCTGGCTGATGTCGATGGCCACCACTCGTGCGGTGGGGTTCGAATAGGCGAAAACCGCAGCCTGATTGGTTCCGCAGCCGGCGATCAAGATGTCGAGATCCGTCTTGTACTGCCGATCCGGCCATAAAACCCGGTGGGCGTGGACCGGATCGAACCACTCCCAGTTACCGTCGAGCCACACTTCGAGGTCGTTGATGGGTTGCGGGTACCGCCACCGCTCGTACTGGCGGTTGACAACATCCGCGCGTGGATCGTCGTTCATTTCCGTCCTGGCTCCATCGTCCATTTCCGTCCTGGCTCCTTGGGCCCGTCGATCGAGGATCGCCGGGAGACTGCCTGAGTCTGTCAGACTACGTCGCTCACGGTGGCGATGTGACCAGGCTCTCCCCGCACCTGCAGTTCCACACACCCGCAACCTGACCGAGCCGGTACCGGCAGTACCGGCTAGTCTCGGTGAGAGCCGACCGACAAGGCCGACCGACAAGGAGGAGCATGTTCATGCAGGGTTTCGCCGGGAAAGTCGCCGTGGTCACCGGCGCGGGCTCGGGTATCGGTCAGGCGCTGGCCATCGAACTGGCCCGCTCGGGCGCCAAGCTGGCGATCAGCGACGTCGACATGGAAGGACTGGCGGATACCGAGCAGCAGGTCACGGCGCTCGGGGCCGTGGTGAAGTCCGATCGGCTCGACGTGACCGAGCGCGAGGCGTTTCTGGCCTACGCCCACGCCGTCGCCGAGCACTTCGGCACAGTGAACCAGATCTACAACAACGCGGGCATCGCGTTTACCGGCGACATCGAGGTCAGCCAGTTCAAGGACATCGAGAAGGTGATGGACGTCGACTTCTGGGGCGTCGTCAACGGCACCAAGGCGTTCCTCCCGTACCTGATCGCCTCCGGCGACGGGCACGTCATCAACATCTCGAGCGTGTTCGGGCTGTTCTCGGTGCCGGGGCAGGCCGCCTACAACTCGGCCAAGTTCGCCGTCCGCGGCTTCACCGAGGCGCTGCGCCAGGAGATGATCCTGGCCGGTCACCCGGTGGGCGTGACCACGGTGCATCCAGGCGGCATCAAGACCGCGATCGCGCGCAACGCCACCGCCGCCGAGGGGGTCGACCGCGACGAACTGGCCAAGGCGTTCGACACGCGGTTGGCACGGACCAGCCCGCAGCGTGCCGCCGAGGTCATCCTCGACGCGGTGCGCAAGAACAAGGCTCGGGTGCTCGTCGGCGGCGACGCCCAGATTCTCGACATCCTGGTACGGCTGACCGGGTCTGGCTACCAGCGGCTGTTCAGCCCGCTGATGCGCCGGATGCTGCCCCCCGCGCACTGACGCGTCGATCGACGGCACCGAGACTGCGCTGAGCGCGCCGCGGTAAGCGAAATCAGGCCTTGGGCGCAGTCTCGAAGCCGTCCAGGCGGGCCCGACGACACGACGCGACCCCTAGCGGCCCAACGGGTGTTCGGCCAGCCACGCGTCGGCCACGGTCTGCGGATCGGCACCACCACCGCCACCACCGCCGCCACCGCCACCGCCACCGCCGCCACCGCCACCGCCGCCACCGCCGGCCACCATCAACTGGCGGCGCATCGCCGCGAGCGCCGCGGTGTCGAGCACGCCCGCCACCTCGTTGATCGCCAGCAACGCGCGCTCGCTCAGGGCGTTGCGGCGGTACAGCGGCACGATGTTCTCCGCGCGGATCAGCGCGGGCTTACGGTCGACCAGTGCGACCAGGTCGGGGGGGATGCCCGGATCGGCGGTGGTCGCCCACGCCGCCGTCAGCTGCCCGGCTCGCAGCGCGGCGAACATCGACGCCTGGTCGGGGAATTGACGCGGGGCTGGGAGTGTGCACGAGCCGACCGACGGCGGCGTTCGCAACCCGGAGACGGCCCCCAGGACCAGACCGTCGCAGTGCTTGGGCAGCGCGCTCAGGTCGGCACCGGCGGCACTGCTGCTGCCGCCGCCCACCCACGCCACGGCGGTCGGCTTGGTGACCAGCACGACGGGTTTGTCGTCGGCGGCCGTCGTGTAGTCACCCGCGGCGATGCCCTCGGGCAGCGCGGCGACCATGGCCCGGTAGACCTGCTTGTCGGAGAGCACCGAGGTGCCCGGTTGCAGAGCCTGCAGCGTCGCGCCGGTGAACGCGGGGACGACGGTGAACGCGCCGGAGTCCAGTTGCGCCATCGGGTCGGCGGTGGTCTGGGCCGCCTGCGCCGCGAAGCCGTAGGACCGCAGCGCCGCCACGTAGAGGGCGGCCAACAGCGTCGACTCCGAATCGGGGCGGGATCCGACGAACACGGGAGCGGCGCGGTGGTCGTCACCCCCGCAGCCGGCGACGAGCAGCACGGCGGCGATCAGCACGGCGGCGAGCCGCGGGGCCGCCAGCCTGCCGACACTCACCCCGTGCGGGTTGCGGTGTCCGCGGCGATGGCCACCGCCGTGGCCACGGCTTCCCCGACGCGCAGGTCCAGGGGACTCGGCACGATCCGATCTACGGCCAGGTCGTCACTGACCACGGAGAAGATCGCCTCGGCCGCGGCGACCATCATCTTCTCGGTGATCCGGTCGGCCTTCGCGTCCAGCGCACCGCGGAACACCCCGGGAAAGGCCAGCACGTTGTTGATCTGGTTGGGGAAGTCGCTGCGCCCGGTGGCCACCACCGCCGCATGCCGGGCCGCGACGGCGGGATGGATCTCCGGGTCGGGGTTGGACAGCGCGAACACGATCCCGTCGGGCGCCATCGTGGCGATCAGCTCCTCGGGGACGAGACCACCCGACACCCCGAGGAACATGTCCGCGCCGGCGAGGGCTTCGACCATGCCGCCGGTCAGGCCACCGGGGTTGGTGCGCCCAGCCAAGCCGACCTTGACGCTGTTCATGTCGTCGCGCCCCGTGTGCAGGATGCCGCGCGAGTCCAGCACGGTGATGTCCGACACGCCCATCGCCAGGAGCAGGTTCGTGCAGGCGACACCCGCGGCGCCGGCCCCGGAGACCACTACTCGCAGCGAG
Source organism: Mycobacterium sp. TH-M116 (assembly GCF_057473685.1). Taxonomy (NCBI): domain Bacteria; kingdom Bacillati; phylum Actinomycetota; class Actinomycetes; order Mycobacteriales; family Mycobacteriaceae; genus Mycobacterium; species Mycobacterium sp. TH-M116. The sequence goes on from NZ_JBYCLC010000156.1 coordinate 16,440, forward strand.
GACATGTCGCGGCCGAGCAGCTTGGTGGCGCCCATCAGGGCGGCCAGCACGACGATCGCGGTGCCGTGCTGGTCGTCGTGCATCACCGGGCAGTCCAGCGCCTCGACGAGTCGCCGTTCGATGTCGAAACAGCGGGGCGCGGAGATGTCTTCCAGGTTGACCGCGCCGAACGTCGGCCGCAGCCGCAGCAACGTCTCGACGATCGCGTCGGGGTCTTTGGTGTCCAGCACGACAGGGATGGCGTTGAGCCCGCCGTACGCCCGGAACAGGGCGCATTTGCCCTCCATGACCGGCAGCGACGCCGCCGGCCCGATGTCACCCAGGCCGAGCACCGCGCTACCGTCGCTGACCACCGCGACGAGTCGGTTCGCCCAGGTGTAGCGCGCGGCCAGCGTGTGGTCGGTCGCGATCGCCCGGCTCACCTGCGCCACCCCCGGGGTGTAGGCGATCGACAGGGCGCGCTGGGTGTCCAGCGGGGCGTTCAGCGCGACGGAAAGCTTTCCGCCCACGTGCGCGTGGAAGATCTCCTCGTCGTTGATGACGAGCGGGGAATGCTCGTTTTCCGGCACGGGCTCAGGGTACTGATTACCGATTAGTAGACCTAATCTGCGCCTCGGTCACCGGCCTCAGATCAAGCCCAGCTCGGTGACCGCTGTGCGCTCGTCGGCGAGTTCCGCGGTCGTCTTGTCGATGCGGGCGCGGGAGAAGTCGTCGATCTCGAGCCCGGAGACGATCTTCCAGTTGCCGTCCTTGGTGGTCACGGGGAAGGACGACATGAGGCCCTCCGGCACACCGTAGGAGCCATCGGAGACGACCGACATCGATACCCAGTCGCCCTCGGGCGAACCCAGCAGCCAGTCCCGGGCGGCGTCGACGGTGGCCGAGGCGGCCGAGGCGGCCGACGAGGCACCGCGCGCGTCGATGACGGCCGCGCCACGCTTGGCGACGGTCGGGATGAAGTCGTTCTCGATCCAGGCCTGGTCGTTGACCACCGCGGCCGCGTTCTTGCCGTTGATCTCGGCGTGGAACAGGTCGGGGTACTGGGTGGCCGAGTGGTTGCCCCAGATCGTCATCTTCTTGATGTCGGTGACCGCGACGCCGGCCTTGGTGGCCAGCTGGGTGAGCGCCCGGTTGTGGTCCAGGCGGGTCAGCGCGGTGAACCTCTCGCGCGGGATGTCCGGGGCGTTGCTCATCGCGATCAGCCCGTTGGTGTTGGCCGGGTTGCCGGTGGTCAGCACGCGGATGTCGTCCGCGGCGACGGAGTTCAGCGCCTTGCCCTGGGCGGTGAAGATCGCCCCGTTGGCCTCGAGCAGGTCACTGCGCTCCATGCCCGGCCCACGCGGGCGCGCGCCGACCAGCAGTGCCAGGTTCGCGCCGTCGAAGATCTTGTTGGCGTCCGAACCGGTTTCGATCCCCGCCAGCAGCGGGAACGCACAGTCGTCGAGCTCCATGACGACACCCTCGAGCGCCTTGAGTGCCGGCTCGATCTCGAGCAGACGCAGCTCGATGGGCCGGTCGGGCCCCAGCAGCGAGCCGCTGGCCAGGCGGAACAACAGGCTGTAGCAGATCTGGCCGGCGGCGCCGGTGACGGCGACCTTGAGAGGACTTGCGCTCACGTCGGTTGGCTCCTCGTTGGAGAGATGTTGCAGAGATTCAGGGTTGGAGAGATGTTGCAGAGATTCGGGGTTGGAGAGATTCGGGTTCGGCGTCGAAACTATCGCATCCGGCCGAGCGCAAAACTTCCGCACCCGCGTCGTCGCGCTGACGAGGCAGGACGCGCGTAGCATGGAGCACCGCCGGTCAGACCTGCGCTGCGATCGGAGGTGGACGTGTTCCAAGGATTCGAAGCGCTACCCGAAGCTTTGCGGCCGATCGCGCGGCCCCGCGTTTACCAGCATCACGTGCACCCCGAACCCGACACCGCCGCCGGCGCCCTGATCGACTGCGGCGTCTACGTCGACGGCAATCGGCTGCCCGGCAAATACGGTTACGCCGACGCGCTGGACAAGGTGCGCGGGATCGAACCGATGAACCCCGAGGCCCCGGGAGCCTTCGTCTGGATCGGGTTGCACGAGCCCGACGTCGAGCACATGCAGGAGGTGGCCGACGTGTTCGGCCTGCACCCGCTGGCGGTCGAGGACGCGGTGCATGCCCACCAGCGCCCCAAGCTCGAGCGCTACGACGAGACGCTGTTCCTCGTGCTGAAGACGGTGAATTACGTGCCGCACGAGTCGGTCGCGCTGGCCCGGCAGATCGTCGAGACCGGCGAGATCATGATCTTCGTGGGCAAGCAGTTCGTGGTCACGGTCCGCCACGGTGAGCACAGCGGATTGGCCGACGTGCGCACGCGGATGGATGCCGATCCCGACCATCTGCGGCTGGGGCCCTACGCGGTGATGCACGCCATCGCCGACTACGTGGTGGATCACTACCTGGCGGTGACCCATCTGATGGAATCCGACATCGACGCCATCGAAGAAGTGGCATTCTCGCCGGGCCGCACGCTGGACGTCGAGCCGATCTACCTGCTCAAGCGCGAGGTCGTCGAGCTGCGCCGGTGCGTGAGCCCGCTGTCCACCGCGTTCTCGCGGATGCAGGCCGAGAACAAAGACCTGATCTCCAAGGAGGTGCGGCGCTACCTGCGTGACGTCGCCGACCACCAGACCGAGGCCGCCGACCAGATCAGTAGCTACGACGACATGCTCAACTCGCTGGTGCAGGCGGCGCTGGCCCGCGTGGGGATGCAACAGAACAGCGACATGCGCAAGATCTCGGCCATTGCGGGCATTCTCGCGGTGCCCACCATGGTCGCCGGGATCTACGGAATGAACTTCGCCGACATGCCCGAGCTGCACGCGGAGTGGGGCTACCCCGCGGTGCTCAGCGCGATGTTCGTCGTCTGCTTCCTGTTGTACCGCAGCTTCCGCAAGCGCGACTGGCTCTAACCCGGCGGTTCCGGCACCCCGCTCAACCGGGTTGCGCCGCAGGACGATTCGGATCCAGCACGTCCACGCCGTCGCTGTGCCACGCCTGCCGCATGGCGTCTGCGCCCTTGAGCCGCACCCAGGCCGCCTCGGTCGCGGTGATCGGCGTCGCCGACAGGAAGTACACCGGATCCCGGGGCGATTCCAGCACCAGTTCCGGAATGTCGCTGGGGCCCAACAACGCCGCGGTGCAAGGCGAGCTCCCCGACGGCCGGGCCCAGAGCGGCGAGCCCAGGTCGATCAACGCGTCGGGCGCAAGCACCACCCCCTCGACGGCCGGGGCGGCCGCCAGTATCGCCAGGCTGCGGGCGATGCCGGTGACCGGACCGGGATCGCGCAGGCACAGCACCACCTCGGCGCGCGGGCCCCGCACCGGGTCGGCGACGAGCTGCGCCGGGTCGACCATGGGGTGCCGCGAGCATCCCAGCGACACGTAACGCACCAATCCGCTTGCCGGGTCGCGAAATCGCAGCACCTCCATGGGTTCGGTCCCCAGAAATGTCACGCGCGCCGCGTCGGGCTCCCCACCCATCGACAAGCCGGCGGAGTGAGCACGCAGGTGGGCACGCAGGTGCGCACGCACCCGGTCCAGGATTTCTGTCACTGCCCACCGGCGGGCGCAACGGTGAGGTTGGCCCCGGAGCCGGCGTCGAACACGGCGAGTTTCGCGGTGTCCAAGGCCAGCTCGACCGACTGCCCGATGTGCGCCTTGGACTCGACAGGAACCCGCGCCACGAACTGGTTCTCGTGCCAATCCGTGTCCTGGGCCAACTCCTCCAACTGGAGGGAGTGCACGGCACAACCCGCCGCGCTGAAATACACGTACTTGTCGGCGCCCAGCGACTCGACCAGGTCGGCCTTCACCTCGAAGGTCAGCGCCCTGATGCGCTGATAGCCGTCGATCAACGCGGCGTCGGTCAGATGCTCGGGCCGCACGCCGACGATGACGCTCTCCGGCTGGGGGTGCTGCGCGATCACCTGCAGCACCTCCGGGGTGAGCGGCACCTCGCCGAAGGGCAGCATCAGCCCGAACGCCGTCAGCTTGGCGGGAAAGAAATTCATCGCCGGAGAGCCGATGAACCCCGCGACGAACAGGTTGGCGGGGCGCTCGTAGAGTTCGTCGGGCGCACCGATCTGCTGGGCGACACCGTCGTGCATGACCACCACCCGGTCACCGAGGGTCATGGCCTCGGTCTGGTCGTGGGTGACGTAGACGGTGGTGGTGCCCAGCCGCTTCTGCAGCCGAGCGATCTCCCCGCGCATCTGCACCCGCAGCTTGGCATCCAGATTGGACAGCGGCTCGTCCATCAAAAATGCTTTGGGCTGACGCACGATCGCGCGACCCATCGCGACCCGCTGGCGCTGCCCACCCGAAAGTTGAGCGGGTTTACGGTCCAGAAAATCGGTCAGATCAAGGGTTTTGGCCGTCTCCTCGACCTTCTGGGCGATCTCGTTCTTCTTCATCTTCGCCAGAGTCAACGGGAACGCGATGTTCTGGCGCACGGTCATGTGCGGGTAAAGGGCGTAAGACTGGAACACCATTGCGATGTCGCGGTCCTTGGGCGCCTTCTCGTTCATCCGCCGGCCACCGATGCGTAGCTCTCCCGCCGAGATGTCCTCAAGCCCGGCAATCATGTTCAGCGTCGTGGTCTTACCACATCCGGACGGGCCCACCAGGATAAGGAATTCGCCGTCGGCGATCGTGATGCTCAGGTCGCGCACCGCGCTCGCGCCGTCGGGGTAGCTCTTGCTGACGTGCTCGAGCACGATCTCGGCCATCGAGTCATCCCTTCACGGCGCCGGAAGTCAACCCGGCGACAATTCGCCTCTGGAAGATTAAAACAAAGACGACGACCGGGACGGTGATCACGATGGCGCCGGCTGCGATCGACCCGGTTGGCTCCTCGAATTGCGAACTGCCCGAGAAGTTCACGATCGCCACAGGTGCGGTGATGGCCGCCTTGGTCGCGGTCAGGGACAATGCGAGCAGCAGGTCGTTCCAGGCGAAGATGAACACCAGGATCGCGGCGGTCACCAGTCCGGGCGCCGCCAGCGGGACGATCACCTTCACGAACGCCTGCACCGGCGTCGCGCCGTCCATCGTGGCGGCCTTCTCCAGGTCCCATGGGATCTCCCGGAAGAACGCCGACAAGATGTAAATGGCAAGCGGCAACGCGAACGTGATGTACGGCAGGATCAGCCCCGGCCAGGTGTCGAACAGGCCGACGAAGCGCTCGATGTTGAACAATGGAGTGACCAGCGAGATCGCCGGGAACATGGTGACCAGCAGGGTGGCGCCGACGAACAGGCGCTTGCCCGCAAAGGTGAGCCGGGCAATCGCATAGGCCGCCATCGCGCCCAGCAGCACCGCGATCAGCGTGGTGATCAACCCGATTCCGAGGGAATTGACCAGCGCCGAGGAGAAGAAGTCGCCCCGGAAGATTCCGCGGTAGTTGTCCAAGGTCAGCGATGACGGAATCAACTTGCCGTCCTTGATTGTTGACGTGGACTTCAGCGACAGGCTGCCGATCCACAGGACCGGAACGAGCGCATAGACCACCACCACGGCGTCGACCACGACCCAGAGCGTCGTTCGCCGCGCGTCCATCCGTCTATCGGTCATCGGGGCCACCACCCGGGGCCGCCGCACCGAACACCTTGATGAAGATCAGCGCGATGACGCCCGCGCAGCAGAAGATCAGCACGCTGATCGCCGAACCGAGTCCCACATTGAAGCCCTTGAACAGGTTGTCGTAGCCCAGGATCGACACCGAACCGGTGTTGTTGGCGCCGTCGGTCAACACGTAGACGTTGTCGAAAATGCGAAAAGCGTCCAGCGTGCGGAACAGCAGGGCCACCACGATCGCGGGTTTGATGATCGGCAGGATGACGCGCGTCAGCCGCCGCCAGGCGCCGGCCCCGTCAACCTGCGCGGCCTTCAGCAGATCCTGGGGCACCAGCGCCAACCCGGCCAGCAGCAGCAGCGACATGAACGGCGTGGTCTTCCACACCTCGGCGAGGACGATGATGCCCAGCGACGGGATCTGCTCGGTCAGCGGAGCCCAGTCGTGCGGCAGCAGAGCAGCCAGATAGCCGGTACCCGGCGTCCAGGCGTAGTACCAGCTGTAGGAGGCGACCACCGTGACGATCCCATAAGGGATGAGCACCGCGGTACGCACCAGGCCCCTGCCGACGAGGGTGCGGTGCATCGCCAACGCCAGCGCCAGGCCCAGCACGAACTCGAACGACACCGAAACCACCGTGATCGCGAGCGTCACCGCCGACGCGGTCCACCAGTAGCGGTCGGTCAGGATGGTCTCGTAGTTGCCCAGGCCGACGAACGCGGTGTCCTCGGGGGCGGCCAGGCTGTTGCGCTGCAGGCTCAGCCATAGGGCATAGCAGATCGGATAGGCCGTCACCACCAGCATCAGCAGCGCCGCCGGCGCCACCAGGAGGAAGGCCAGGCGCTGCTCTGAGGCTTCGCGGCGCGTCATGGCAGCAGACCCTCCCCGTTGATGGCCTTTCGCACCTGCCTGGTGAGCTCGTCGGCCGTGCGCTGCGGCTCGATGCCGGTGATCGGGCTCAGCGTCGACGCGAGCCGGATGGCGACCGCCTGGTAGTCCGGCGTCGCCGGCCGCACCGCGGCATGGGTGATCTGCTGACGGATGACGGCGTACATCGGGTACTTGGCCTGGAATTGCGGGTCGGAGTACAGCGAAGTGCGTACCGGGGGCAGCCCGCCTTCGATCGAGATGTATTTCTGGCTCTGGATGCTGCGCAGGCAGCGCATGGCCTCGAAAGCCTCGGCGCGGTGACGTGTGGTGCCGGCTACCGCCAGGTTGGCCCCACCGATCGTCACCCTGGCCGGCCGGCCGGGCGCCACACCGGGGTAAGGCGCGAATCCGAAGACCTTCGTGCTCGCGTCGTAGGCGATGCGGAATTGCTCGTCGTCGGGGACGAAGGCCCCGAACCGGTTGATGCTGCCGGCCAGTGCCGGGTCCTCGTTGAGCGGCAGGAAGCTGACTCCGCCCTTGACCGCGTTCTCCAGCAGGGACGCCAGTACGTAGGGCCAGTTGAGCTCCAGCGCAGCCCTGCCCTGCTCGAACGCCAGCCGGGCGGTGCCCTCGTCGGTGCGGGTGATGGACGGGTCGGCACCCGGGGCGGTGGCCACCGACCTGAGGATGCGCAGCGCGTTGACGGTGGCGGCCCGGTGCGCGGGTGTGTCGGTGAGGGTGACGTGGCGGCCGTCCTCGGAGAGCACCTGACCGCCCCCGCTGACCAGAAGCGTGTTGAACCACACCACCAGACCCTCGTTTTCGTTGGCCTGCACAGCGATCCAGCTGGGCCGTCCCGCGGCTCCCAACGCCGTAGCCTCGGCGACCATGCCGTTCCAGTCGTGCGGCGGTTGCTTCACCAAATCTGCTCGGTACCAGAGCAACTCGGTGTTGGTGGTGACCGGCGCGGCGTACAGCCTGCCCTTCCAGCGCGCCGTCGCAAGCGGTCCTGGCAGGGTGTCGGCGGTGGCGTCGGATTCCGCCAGCCCGGCCGGGTCGTCGGACAGCGGCAGCGCCCAGCCCGCCTCGGCGAACTCCGCCGTCCACACCACGTCCAGCGCCATCAGATCCAGGGAGCGGTCGTGCCCGGTCAGCCGCCGGGCCAGTTGCAGGCGCTGCTCACCGGGGGCCCTGGGCAGACTGATCTGCTGGATGACGAATCTGCCGCCGGCTCGTCGGGTGCACTCGTGGGCGACCGCGGTGAACGTCGCCCCGTCGCCGGCGGGTGTGTACAAGCTGATCACCAGCCCGTGGGCACCGGAACCACAGGCAGGCACGGCACCCGCAGCCGTCGCCAGGGCGGCCGCCAGCACGATCGCACCCAGACAGCGCCCGCGACCGTGCGGCCGGCGGCGCATCGTCATCATCGGCCCCTCGCGCGTTCCCCGGTTCCGTCTCAGATCGCCAGGCGCGCCAACAAGTCCCGCGCCTTCTCCGCGTTCTGCGGGTCGCAGAGCACGTCGTAGCGGCCGGCCACCAGTTGCATCGTGGAGCTGAAATCGCGCGTCCCACGGGCCATCGCATACGGGACCGCGGAGGTGATCAGCCCGAAGAAAACGCCCGCGACCAGCCCGGTGATCAGGGCCGCCCACGGATTGGGGCTGAAAAAGCCCAGCACCAGCCCGATGAACAACCCCAGCCAAGCCCCGCTCAGCACGCCGCCGCCGAGCACTTTGGGCCAGGTCAGGCGTCCGGTGACGCGCTCGACCTGCATGAGGTCCACGCCGACGATGGTCATCTGCTGGACGGGGAAGTCCTGTTCGGAGAGGTAGTCGACAGCGCGCTGCGCCTCGGCGTAGGTGGGATAGGAGCCGACCGGCCAGCCCTTCGGCGGGGTCGGCAAACCGGGCGCGCCACGCCGGCCGGCCGGAGCGCCGGTCGGCCTGTCGCCGGGAACTTGTCCGCGCTGGAATGGACTAGTCATGGGTGCTCATTTTCCTCCGCCTCGGCCTCGCTCACCTTCGCATCCCATCTTCGGCTCTCCCACCCTATCGACGCGACCCCCGGCCACCTGCGAATACGGGAGGCACCCGGTCCGGCCCCGCGCGCGGCGCCGTTCCCCCGGCCGCGGTACCGCGAATTCGGCGCCGCGGTGGCCGTCCTCGCATGGGTTAGGTTGAACCGATGACAGCTCCCGGCGGCGACTTCGGCGAGGGCGCCAACGACCGGGCCGATTCGCGCCCGCCCGGCGGCCATGCCTTCGAGGAGCCGACCCGGCAAGCCGCGTGGGAGCCACCGGGATCCGACCGTCCGCCACCGGCAGATCCAGCCGGTTACCCACCCGGTTACCCACCCGGTTACCCACCCGGTTACCCACCCGGGAATGCGGTGCCCTACTCACCCCCGATGTCGCCGCCGGCGCCCATCCCCGCATACCAGCAGCCACCAGGCCCGCCGTATCCGCCGGCACCGCCACCACCTGGATACGGTCCACCACCCGGCTTTGGTCCACCACCTGGCTTTGGTCCACCACCTGGCTTTGGTCCACCACCTGGCTTTGGTCCACCACCCGACTTTGGTCCACCACCCGGCTTTGGTCCACCACCCGGGTACGGGCCGGCCCCGTACCCGGCGGGCTATCCCCCGCTGCCGGACCACCACGGCGGCTACTGGCCGTCCGGCGACGCAGGGCCCGGAACGAACGGGCTCGCGATCGCTTCTCTGCTGTTGTCTCTCACCGGTCTGCTCTGCTGCTTCATCGGCTCGATCGCGGGCATCGTGCTGGGGGTGGTCGCGCTGAGCCAGATCAAGCGGACCCGCCAGGGCGGCTCAGTCATGGCCGTGGCCGGCATCGTGATCGGCATCGGCGGCCTGCTGGTCGGTTTGGCCGTCGCCGCCGTCACCGTGCATTCACGCTAGCCGCGGGGAAGACTGACTCTGTCCCGCGGTCGTCGGCTGCCTAGGCTCTACGACTATGGCATCAGTCAACAGGGTGTACATCGCGCGGCTGGCGCGCATGCTGGTGCTGGGCCCACTCGGCGAAAACATCGGACGCATCCGCGATGTCGTGGTCAGCATCAGCATCGTCCGACAGCAACCGCGGGTCCTGGGGTTGGTCGTCGATTTGGCGACACGCCGCAGCATCTTCATCCCGATACTGCGGGTCACCGCGATCGAGCCCGGCGTGGTGACGCTCAACACCGGTAACGTGTCCCTGCGCCACTTCGAGAAGCGGCCCGGCGAGGCGCTGGCAATCGGCCAGGTGCTCGACACCCCGGTCAAGGTCAACGACCCCGCCCTGCCCGAATTGGCAGGACTCGAGCTCGTGATCACCGACCTGGGAATCGAGCAGACCCGAACCCGGGACTGGGTCGTGAACAGGGTCGCGGTCCGCGGCCAGCGGCGACTGGGGCGGCGCGGCCCGGTGCACGTGGCGGAATGGCAATACGTGCAGGGCCTGACCCCGTCAGCGCTGGCGATGCCCGGGCAGGGGGTGGCCCAACTGCTCGACCAGTTCCAGGGGCGCAGGGCGGTCGACGTGGCCGACGCCATCCGCGGCCTGCCCCCCAAGCGGCGCTACGAGGTGCTGCGGGCGCTCGACGACGAGCGGCTCGCCGACATCCTGCAGGAGTTGCCGGAGTCCGATCAGGCCGAGGTGCTGTCCCACCTGGGCACCGACCGCTCGGCCGACGTGCTCGAGGAGATGGATCCCGACGACGCCGCCGATCTGCTCGGCGTGCTCAGCCCTACCGACGCCGAGATGTTGTTGACGCGCATGGACCCCGGGGAGTCCGGCCAGGTGCGCCGGCTGCTGACGCATTCGCCGGACACCGCGGGCGGCTTGATGACGTCGAGCCCGGTGGTGCTGGCCCCGCACACCTCGGTCGCCGAGGCGCTGGCCCGGGTTCGCGACCCCGACCTCACCCCGGCGCTGTCGTCGATGGTGTTCGTGGCCCGCCCACCCACGGCCACCCCCACCGGCCGTTACCTGGGCTGTGTGGCGCTGCAGCGGCTCCTGCGCGAACCCCCGGCCGAGCTGGTCGGCGGGATCGTCGACAATGACCTGCTCACGCTGGCACCGGAAACCCCGCTGGTCGCGGTGACCCGCTACCTGGCCGCCTACAACCTGGTGTGCGGGCCGGTCGTCGACGACCAGAACCACCTGTTGGGAGCCGTCACCGTGGACGACCTGCTCGACCACCTGCTCCCCCACGACTGGCGCGTGGACATGCAGCGACTGGATGCGGCCCGGCTCGAGGGGTTGGGAGGGTCCGCGTGAGCAAATTCCCGGCACCGCGAGGGCTGTACACCCCGCGCACCTCCCGCCGGTACTCGCCGCACCTGGACCCCGAGGCCGTCGGACAGCTCACCGAGTCCATCGCACGGTTCTTCGGCACGGGCCGCTACCTGCTGCTGCAGACGATCGCGGTGATCGCCTGGATCGCGGTGAACCTACTGGCAGCGACGGTGCGCTGGGATCCCTACCCGTTCATCCTGCTCAACCTTGCGTTCTCCACGCAGGCCGCCTACGCGGCGCCGCTGATCCTGCTGGCCCAGAACCGGCAGGAGAACCGGGACCGGGTCGCGCTCGAGGAGGACCGTCGCCGCGCCGCGCAGACCAAGGCCGACACCGAGTTTCTGGCCCGTGAGCTGGCGGCGCTGCGCATCTCCGTGGGCGAGGTAGTCACCCGGGAATACCTGCGTGACGAGCTGGATGACCTGCGGGCGAAACTCGACGCACTGGCGCCGGAACCGACGGGCGCCGACGCGGTCGGCGCCGGCGACGGTCAGGGCTACAGCTCTAAGAATTCGGGGTGAGAGCAGAACTGACCATTGCGCCACTCGCGTCACAAGAGTTATGTATGGTGATCTGGTTCACGAAGGTAATAAGAACTGGCTACGGCCACGTCACATTGCTGAGGACGGTCGAGTGGGCATTGGGGGACGCTGGAGTCGCCGCAATCGACGCCCGTCCGCGGCTGCGGACCGGCCGCGGCCGCACCGGCTGACACGGACGCCGGCATTCGGTATCGCCGTCATCGCTCCGCTGATCCTCGCGAGTGCCGTCGGTGGCCAAGCTCCGCCTCGACAGGGCCAGCCCCCGCCGAAGAGCACAGCTATCACACCGATGGCCGCCGTCTCGCCCGCCGTTCCGGGACAGCACGGCCCGGCCGTCGTCGCCTCCGAGCGTGAGCCGACCGCGTTGCACATCGCCGAGGGCGCGCTGGCGGTACCACCGTCGCCCACGATCGTGAACGCGCCGGGCGCGCTGGGCATCCCGAAGACGGCGCTGTCGGCTTACCGCAACGCCGAACAGAAGATGGCCGTCTCCGATCCGAATTGCGGCATCAGCTGGAACCTGCTGGCCGGGATCGGTCGCATAGAATCCGGGCACGCCGGCGGTGGTGCCGTCGATGCGCGCGGCACCGCGGTCACGCCGATCTACGGCCCCGCGCTGGACGGCACCCTGCCCGGCAACGAGGTCATCATCGAGAGCAATGTCGGCAACCGCGTGACGTACGCCCGCGCGATCGGCCCTATGCAGTTTCTGCCCGGAACCTGGGCCCGGTACGCCTCGGACGGCGACGGCGACGGCTTGGCCGATCCGCAGAACCTGTTCGACTCGACGCTGGCCGCAGCACGATACCTGTGCAGCGGGGGCCTCAACCTGCGCGACCCGTCGCAGGTGATGGCCTCCATCCTGCGCTACAACAACTCGTCGGCCTACGCCCAGAACGTGCTGGGCTGGGCGTCGGCCTACGCGACCGGAGTGGTACCGGTCGATCTGCCTCCGATGACCGGGCCGCCGCCCCCGCTCGGCGATGCCCACTTGGAGCACCCGGAAGGGCTCGGACCCAACCTGCCGATGAACATCAACGGCCTGGGGAGCGACGACCCGCAGGCGCGCACACCACTCATCGACCTCACCGGGCAGCAGGCCAGCGGCCTGCAGCCCATGTTCCCCTGGCTGCCCGCGCCGCAGTCGCCACTGCAGAGCCGGCTGCCGGGCTGCACGGTGATCTGTATCAGTCAACAGGCACCGCCGCAGGCCCTGCCGCCGTGGATGGCACCGCCACCACCCAACCTGGCACCGGCCCCACCACCCATGATGGCCCCGCCGCCTCCGCCGCCGTGGATGGCACCGCCCCCCAACCCGGCACCGGCGCCCGCACCGGGCGGCTGACACCCGGCCGTCCGGAACCGCCGCCTACACTCGGCGGTGATGTCACCTCATAACACCGACGACCTGACCGCAGCCATCCGCACGGCGCTGGGCAAGGTGATCGACCCCGAACTGCGGCGCCCCATCACCGAGCTGGGGATGGTCAAGAGCATCGACATCGAGCCCGACGGAGGTGTGCACGTCGGGGTCTACCTGACCATCGCCGGCTGCCCGAAGAAGAGCGAAATCACCGAGCGCGTCACCAGCGCGGTGTCCGACGTTCCCGGCACCGGCGCGGTGCGGGTCAGCCTGGACGTCATGAGCGACGAGCAGCGCACCGAACTGCGCAAGCACTTGCGCGGTGACGCCCGCGAGCCTGTCATCCCGTTCGCCCAGCCGAACTCGCTGACCCGCGTCTACGCGGTCGCCTCCGGCAAGGGCGGGGTGGGAAAGTCCACCGTGACGGTCAACCTCGCCGCGGCGATGGCCGCCCGCGGGCTGTCGGTCGGCGTGCTCGACGCCGATATCCACGGCCATTCCATCCCGCGGATGATGGGCACCACCGATCGACCCACCCAGGTCGAGTCGATGATCCTGCCGCCGATCGCGCACGACGTGAAGGTCATCTCGATCGCCCAGTTCGTCGAGGGCAACACTCCGGTGGTGTGGCGCGGGCCGATGCTGCACCGGGCCTTACAGCAGTTCCTGGCCGACGTGTACTGGGGTGACCTGGACGTGCTGCTGCTCGACCTGCCGCCGGGGACCGGAGACATCGCCATCTCGGTGGCGCAGCTGATCCCCAACGCGGAGATCCTGGTGGTGACCACGCCGCAATTGGCGGCGGCCGAGGTCGCCGAACGGGCCGGCAGCATCGCCCTGCAGACCCGCCAGCGCGTCGTCGGCGTCGTGGAGAACATGTCGGGGCTGATGCTGCCCGACGGATCGACCGTGCAGGTGTTCGGCGAGGGGGGCGGCCAGCAGGTCGCCGAGCGGTTGTCTCGCGCGGTCGGCGCCGACGTGCCGTTGCTGGGCAAGATCCCACTGGACCCCGCACTGGTGGCCGCCGGTGACGCAGGCACCCCGATCGTGCTGAGCGCACCCGGCTCACCGGTGGGCGAGCAGCTGAGCCGTGTCGCGGACGTCCTGTCCTCGCGGCGGCGCGGCCTGGCGGGTGTGTCGCTGGGTCTGGACCCCACCCGGCGCTGACCCTCGAATTAGGCGCTTGTGTGTCTGCTCGGGCGACGAGAAACGAGAAATAACTAGGTCGCGTCGGTGTCGAACGGAGTGGGACCGGGGTCGTGCTGTTCGGCCGCGAAAGTCGGCCCGACCGGTCGCGCAGACGCGGCGGCAGACGTGGCGACAGTCCCGTTGACCGGTCTGACCGGCCCGTCAAAATTGCCGGTGAAGAAGGAGTCGTCGCCGTCGAGTAGGTGCTTGGTCAACGCGGCGCGCGGCGTCATGCCGCGCAGCTTGTGCAGCTCGCTGATCGGACCGCGCAGGTCGTCGAACTCGGGCCCGATGTCCTCGCGCAGCTGGTTGGTCACACCGCTGAGGTAGTCGCGCGTCTGCCGCAGCGTGGTGGCAGTCCAGCGGATGGCTCCCGGCAGCCGCTCCGGGCCGAGGATCACCAGCCCGACCACCACGAGGACGAGCATCTCGCCCCAACCGACGTTGGCGAACATCTATCCGGTATCGGGTTCTGGCTTGACCGTCAGCGTGACATGACGGCCGTCGCGAACGACCTCTACCGGGGCGTCCTGGCCGATCTTCAGCTGCCGCACGGCCACGACGAACTCGTCGGAGTCGGCCACGGTGCGGTTACCGACCTTGACGATGACGTCGTTTTCCAGGATCCCCGCCTTCTGCGCCGGGCTTCCCGCCTTCACATTGGCGACCTGGGCGCCGGAGGCTATCGCGTTGCTCACCGACCTTGTGCTGATGCCCAATGTCGGGTGAACGATCTTTCCGTCTTTGATCAGGGTCTCGGCGACTTGCCTGGCCTCGTTGATCGGAATGGCGAAGCCCAGCCCGCTCGCGCTGTCCGACAACGACTTGCCGGCGGTGTTGATGCCGATCACCTGGGAATCCATGTTGATCAGCGGACCACCGGAGTTGCCGTGGTTGATCGAGGCATCGGTCTGGATGGCGTCGATGACGGTGTCGGTGTCCGACCCCTCACCCGACAACGGGACGGGTCGGTGCAGCGCGCTGACGATGCCTTGGGTGACAGTGCTGCGCAGCCCCAGCGGGGCGCCGGCGGCGAGAACCTCGTCGCCGACGCGCACCTCGGCGGAGTTGCCGAGGCGAGCCACCGTCAGGTTGTCGACGTTGTCGACCTTCAGCACGGCCAGATCGGTCTTGGGGTCACGCCCCACGAGGTTCGCGGGCACTTCCTTGCCGTCGTTGAACACCACGGTGGTCTTGAACTGGCTGGGGTTGTTGGCGGCTTCGGAGATCACGTGGTTGTTGGTCAGGATGTAGCCGCGGCCGTCGATCACGA
The DNA here is from genome assembly GCF_057473685.1 of Mycobacterium sp. TH-M116. Classification (NCBI taxonomy): domain Bacteria; kingdom Bacillati; phylum Actinomycetota; class Actinomycetes; order Mycobacteriales; family Mycobacteriaceae; genus Mycobacterium; species Mycobacterium sp. TH-M116. Next base: position 31,581 of record NZ_JBYCLC010000156.1, read on the forward strand.
CGCCCGAGCCCTGCAGACCCTCCTGGTCGCTCTTTGATTCGATGGTCACCACGGAATCGGCGGTCGCCGCCGCAACCTTGGCGAACCGGCCGGCCGGACCTTGCGGATTGTTGTCGGTGGCCAGTGTCACCCTCGAGGTGGTGAACGCCTCGACCACCTCGGCTGTCTTGCGTCCGATCACACCGCCGATCACACCGATCAGCAGCGCGATCATCGCCAGGACGGCCAGGGCACGGTAAGACACCCGGCCGCCGAACAGGACGTCGCGCACGCCGAGCTTGCCGCGGTACCCGGGAGCGGCCTGCGGCGCCGCCGGCGCTACCGCCGGGGTCCCGAGCGCGGCGCCAGACCCGGGATCGCGCCACGGGTCGTAGACGTCGTCGGACCCGGCGCCGTTGCGTTCGCCGTCCAGCGCGCCGGCATCGATCGGGTGGCGCTGCAGCGAGTCGGGAACTCCGACCGGCCGGCCGAACGCCTCCTGCAGCACCGGATCAGCCTGTTGGTCCTCGGACCTGAATTCACCGTGGTCGCGGTACTTCGCCGGTCGCACGCGCTCTGCCACAAAAGACCCGCGCAGTCCGGCGGGGCGACCGAACGCCTGCCGCGCTGCGGGATCGACCGGTGGCCGTGAGATGGGTCGCGGCGCCAAACGCGGCGCACTGTTTTTGCCGCTGTCTTGTTCGCCGCTGTCTTGTTCGGAGGTCACATCATCCTCTTTTGGATCCTCTTCTGAGCACGTGAGACAGCCCATTGTGCGGGGCGATGACGGGGACCGGCATGGCCCGTATCGCTACCCAGTATCCATGCCTGCCGGTCGTTCCGCGTGCGCGCCCACGGCGGGCCACCGGTTCGTGGGGCAACCTACCGGCGCTTGCGCTGGTCGCGCGCATCGCCGTCGGCGAAACCTTCCGATGGCGACGCGTCGTCGGGAGAACAGCGCGGGATGTCGGACAGCAAGCCCAGCAACGTGGCGGGGATCCGGATCGGGTGCGACTCGCGCAGCGCGGCACGCGCCCGGCTCTGGCCGTCGACTTCCGACGCGCACTGCGGACACAGGGACAGGTGGTGCGCGGCGCGCAAGTGCGCGTTCATCCGCAGCTCACCGTCGACGAAGGCCACGATCGCCTCGGCGGACAGGTGCTCGGTGGAGCCGAATTGGCGGGGCGCACCGACCGGCGCTCGCTCTGGGAGGCGAACTGGGAGGGCAGCCAGGAGAACGCGCGGCGGAACACATGTCCCCGGTCGGCCATCGCCAGTTCCCTTCGTCGCCCCGCACTTCAGATCTCAACGGATCTCAACCATCTCGAATGTAGCGCGACGTCGTGTACTCGAGCCCGTCCCCGCCCCGCAATACTGCTGGTTTTTCGGGGCGAGGTCATCGTCGGGCCGCGTTCGAGCGGGCGTTCCAACCCGGAATCGGTTGCCGCGGGCGACCTGTCGACCTACGCCGACCTGGTGGCGTCGGCGGGGCTGCCATGGTCGTTGTGGGCGGCCAGGTAGTCGCGCAAGGCCTGACGTCCGCGGTGGATGCGGCTGCGCACGGTGCCCAGCTTGACGGCCAGCGTCGCGCCGATTTCCTCGTAGGACAGACCTTCGATGTCACACAGCACCACCGCGGCACGGAACTCCGGCGGCAACGAATCCAGAGCGGCCTGCAGGTCGGGGCCGAGCCGGGCATCGTGGTAGATCTGCTCGGGGTTGGGATCGTCGGCGGGCACCCGGTCATAGTCGTCGGGCAATGCCTCCATCCGGATGCGGGCGCGGCGCCGCACCATGTCGAGGAACAAGTTCGTGGTGATGCGGTGCAGCCAGCCTTCGAATGTCCCGGGCTGGTAGTTCTGCACCGACCGGAATACCCGGATGAACGTTTCCTGGGTCAGGTCCTCGGCATCCTGCTGATTTCCGGACAGCCGGTAGGCCAACCGGTACACCCGGTCGGCGTGCTGACGGACCAGTTCGTCCCACGAGGGCATCGTCGACTTGTCGCCGGTCGCGTCGAACACCGCGGTGCCCTGCGGTTCGTCGCAGGTCTCCACCCATTTGTCGTCGGGAAACTCCTGGGCGTGGGACATACTGGCCGGGCTCAAGAGCGTGGTGATGATCGAATCCTCCCAACTCGGTCTGCCGATGATCGGCATTTCGTCACTGGCGGCAACACGAAGCTGCCGATCCCTATTCCCGGTCCATCGCCCTCCGCGTTCCATAGAGCTTACGGTCGCGCACCGGGGTGTGTGCGATATGTGAGTAATCTGAGTTGACGCTGAGAAACGTTATCGTTACCTGCGTTGTGCAGGTGATATACGCGGCGAGACGACCTCAAACCCGCCCGTTCCGCTGGGCGTGTCGCAGGGGTCGGGTCAGGCGCGCCTGAGCGACTGCGCCACGGATTCGGCATACGCTGCGGACATGGACGGCACCGGTAGCAGCCCCGTCACCTCCGACCAGCCCGCGGTCAGCTCCGACCAGCCGGCCCCGGGCCGGGCCGAGTCGCTGTTCGCGCACGCCGAGGATTCGATCACGGAAGACGCGATCCTGGCCGCCGCCCGCGAGCGCGCCGTGGACATCGGTGCGGGCGCGGTGACACCCGCGGTCGGCGCGCTGTTGAGCCTGCTGGCCAAACTCGGCGGCGGCAGGGCGGTCGCCGAAGTCGGCACCGGCGCGGGGGTGAGCGGACTGTGGCTGCTCTCGGGCATGGGCGATGACGGCGTGCTGACCACGATCGACATCGAGCCCGAATATCTGCGACTGGCCAAGCAGGCGTTCTCCGAGGCCGGCGTGGGGCAGTCACGCACCCGGCTGATCAGCGGTCGCGCCCAAGAGGTCCTCACCCGACTCGCCGACGAGTCCTATGACCTGGTGTTCATCGACGCCGACCCGATAGACCAGCCCCACTACGTGGTCGAGGGGGTGCGCTTGCTGCGCTCCGGCGGCGTCATCGTCGTGCATCGAGCGGCCCTGGGAGGGCGGGCCGGCGACCCCTCGGCACGCGACCCCGAGGTGGTGGCGGTCCGCGAGGCGGCGCGGCTCATCGCCGAGGACGAGCGGCTCACCCCCGCACTGGTGCCTCTGGGTGACGGGCTGCTGGCCGCCGTCCGCGACTAATTTCCGCCACCGGACGCAAAAGCCCCCGACACGCCGAGCGTGCGGGGCTTTTGCGTCTTCTCGCCGCGCCTCCTTGACCTTGACGCCGGGCTGAACGCGCGTTTAGTCTCCTGAACATGCGTTCAGCCGATCTGACCGCCGCCGCCCGGATTCGTGACGCGGCCATAGCGCAGTTCGGCGAGCACGGGTTCGGCGTGGGCCTGCGCGCGATCGCCGAAGCGGCCGGCGTCAGCGCCGCCCTTGTCATCCACCACTTCGGCTCCAAGGACGGGCTGCGCAAGGCGTGCGACGACTACCTCGCCGAAGAGATCCGCAGCGGCAAGCTGGAGGCGATGCGGTCCCCCGATCCGGCCTCGTGGTTCGCGCAGATGGCCGAGATCGAGTCCTACGCGCCGTTGATGGCCTACCTGGTGCGCAGCATGCAGGCCGGAGGCGACCTGGCAAAGACACTGTGGCGCAAGATGATCGACAATACCGAGAGCTACCTGGACGAGGGCGTGCGGTCGGGAGTGCTCAAGGGAAGCCGCGATCCCCGGGCCAGGGCGAGATACCTGTCGGTCACCGGGGGCGGCGGATTCATGTTGTATCTGCAAATGCACGACACCCCAACGGATCTGCGTGCCGTGCTACGCGACTACGCCCGCGACATGATGCTGCCCGCGCTGGAGATCTACACCGAGGGACTGATGGCCGATCGCACCATGTACGACGCATTTCTGTCCGCAGCTGAAGAAGGAGAATCCCATGCCGGTTGAGCAGGTTGCGCCCATCGAAATCCGTGGGCTGAGCAAACACTTCGGCGCGGTGCGGGCGCTGGACGGCCTGGATCTCACGGTGCGGGCGGGCGAGGTGCACGGCTTTCTCGGCCCCAACGGCGCAGGCAAGTCAACCACCATCCGCATCCTGCTGGGCCTGGTGAAGTCCGACGGCGGCAGCGCGCGGTTGCTGGGCGGTGACCCGTGGACCGGGGCCGTCGACTTGCACCGCCGGATCGCCTATGTGCCGGGCGATGTCACGTTGTGGCCCTCGCTGACGGGCGGCGAGACCATCGACCTGCTGGCCCGGATGCGCGGTGGCATCGACGGGAAGCGCCGCGCGGAGCTGATCGAGCGGTTCGACCTCGACCCCCACAAGAAGGCCCGCACCTACTCCAAGGGTAACCGCCAGAAGGTGTCCCTGATCTCAGCCCTCTCGTCGCACGCCGAGTTGCTGCTGCTGGACGAGCCGAGCAGCGGCCTGGACCCGTTGATGGAGAACGTGTTCCAGCAGTGCGTCGGCGAAGCCCGCGACCGCGGGGTGACGGTCCTGCTGTCCAGCCACATCCTGGCCGAAACGGAAGCACTGTGCGAACGCGTCACGATCATCCGGGCCGGCAGAACCGTCGAGAGCGGGTCCCTGGCCTCCCTGCGCCACCTCAGCCGCACCTCGATCAGGGCCGAAATGACAGGCGATCCCGGCGATCTGACCCGGATCCGGGGAGTCGAGGACGTCATCGTCGAGGGCAACACGGTGCGCGCCCAGGTCGACAGCGAAAGCCTCGGCGAACTCATCCGGGCGCTCGGCCACGCCGGCGTGCGCAGCCTGATCAGCCAGCCGCCGACGCTCGAGGAGCTCTTCCTGCGCCACTACAACACCGCGGAGGTTTCGGCGTGATGGGCACCGCGGAGGTTTCGGCGTGATGGGCACCGCCACCGTGGACCGGCCACATCCCGCAACGCACCGGGCACCGCAACGCTTTTCGAAATTCGCCGGCACGCTGGGAATGCTGCGGCTCTATGTGCGCCGCGACCGGGTCTCCCTGCCGCTGTGGGTGCTGCTGTTGTCCGTGCCGTTGGCCACGGTCTACATCGGCAGCATCGAGAAGGTCTACCCCACCCAGGCCGCCCGCGCCGCACTCGCGGCCTCCATCATGGCCAGCCCGGCCCAGCGGGCACTCTACGGACAGGTCTACAACGACAGCCTCGGCGCGGTCGGCATCTGGAAGGCGGGGATGTTCCACGTGCTGATCGGGGTGGCCGTCATCCTCACGGTGATCAGGCACACCCGCGCCGACGAGGAGACGGGCCGCACCGAGTTGGTCGACTCGACCGCGGTGGGCCGCTACGCCAGCCTGAGCGCGGCGCTGCTGCTGTCGTTCGGGGCATCCGTGGCCACCGGCGCGATCGGTGCGGCCGGCCTGCTCGCCACCGCCGTGCCGGCCGGCGGGTCGCTCGCGTTCGGGGCGGCGCTGGCCGGCTCCGGCGTGGTGTTCACCGCCGTGGCCGCGGTGGCCGCGCAGCTGTCGTCGAGCGCGCGGTTCGCGCGCGGTGCCGCGTTCGCCGTGCTGGCGGCCGCGTTCACGGTGCGCGCCATGGGCGATGCCGGTGACGGCACACTGTCGTGGCTGTCGCCGCTGGGTTGGTCGCTGCAGGTCAGGCCGTATGCGGGCGATCACTGGTGGGTGTTGGCGCTGCACCTGGCGGCGGCGACGGTGCTCACAGCGGTGGCGTATCGACTGCTCGCCGCGCGCGACGTCGGCGCCGGACTGCTGGACGAGCGCGCCGGTCCCGGATCCGCGGCACCGGAGTTGGGCAACGCCTTCGGGCTGGCATGGCGGCTGGACCGCGGCTCGCTGCTGCTGTGGACGGCCGGGCTGTGCCTCTACGGCCTGTTGATGGGCAGCGTGGTGCACGGCATCGGCGACGAGCTGGGCGGCAGCCAGCTGGCGCACGACATGGTGGTGCGCATGGGCGGCACCGCCGCCCTCGAGGAGGCGTTCATCGCGGTGGCGTTCACCATGATGGGCATGGTGGCCGCCGCGTTCGCCATCTCGCTGACCTTGCGGCTGCACCAGGAAGAGTCCGGCCAGCGAGCGGAGACGACCCTGGCGGGTGCCGTGTCGCGAAGTGGCTGGCTGGCAAGCCATCTGGTGGCCGCGCTGGCCGGATCCGCGGCGGCGATGCTGATCAGCGGCGCGGTGGGCGGACTCGTCTACGGCGTCGCCGCCGGCGACGTCGGCGGCAAGCTGGCGGTGGTGACCGGAACCGCCCTGGCACAGCTGCCGGCGGTGTGGCTGCTCGCCGCCGTCACGGTCGGGTTGTTCGGTCTCACGCCCCGTTTCGCACCGGCGGCGTGGGGCGTGCTGGTCGCCTTCGTCGCCGTCTACCTGATGGGTTCACTGGCCGGGTTCCCGCAATGGTTGCTCGACCTGGAGCCTTTCGCCCACATCCCGCGCGTCGGCGGCGACTTCACCGCGATGCCGCTGCTGTGGTTGCTGGCGATCGACGGCGCCCTGATCATATTGGGCGACATCGCTTTTCGACGCCGCGACCTGCGTTGCTAGGAGGATAGTGCAGACCGCCATTCGGCTGACGGCATCCTCGATTCTGGGGCTGGCCGCATTCGCCTTGCTGCTGTTCGTACCGGCCGGCACGCTCGACTATTGGCAGGCCTGGGTTTTCATGGCCGTGTTCACGGCGGCGTCCCTGCTGCCGACGATCTACCTGGCGCGGACCCGTCCCGCCGCCCTGCAGCGGCGCATGCATGCCGGGCCGCGGGCCGAGACGCGAACGGCCCAGAAGATCATCATCACCGGCTCGTTCGTGACCCTCTTCCTGATGGCGGCGTTCAGCGCATTGGACCATCGCATGGGCTGGTCGGGCGTGCCAGGGTGGCTGTGCGTGCTCGGTGACGTCCTGGTCGCGGCCGGGCTGACCGTCGCCATGCTGGTCATCGTCGAAAACGGCTACGCCGCAGCCACCGTCACAGTCGAGGCAGGCCAGCGACTGGCCTCCGGCGGTCTCTACAAGTTCGTCAGGCACCCTATGTACGTCGGGAACGTGATCATGATGGTCGGCATGCCGTTGGCGCTCGGCTCCTACTGGGGTGTCGCCTTCGTCATCCCGGGGATCGCGGCCCTCGTCTTCCGCATCCTCGACGAAGAAGAGTTGCTCAGCCAGGAGTTGGCCGGCTATAGCGAATACCGGAAGCGGGTGCGGTATCGATTGTTGCCTCATGTCTGGTAGGGGACCGGTCTAAGGTATCGGCGTGACCCGAAACCCGGCGCCCGCGCTTGACCGGCCGTGGCGGCGGTCCGGCGCCCTGCGGTATGCGCTGGACCGGATCCGCCGCCTCGTCAAACCGCCCGTCACCGTCACCGACCCGCCGGCCGACGTCGTCGTCGACCGTGACGTCGCGGTCGCGACCCGTGACGGAACCACCTTGCGGATCAACGTCATTCGAAAGGCTGGTGACGCGCCCCGGCCGGTGGTCCTGAGCGTCCATCCCTACGGTAAGGACAAGCTGCCGGCGCGACGGGGCAACAGGTGGACGTTCTCGGCGCAATACCGCATGCTGCGCCAACCACAGCCGGTGAGGTGCTCGGCGCTGACCGGCTGGGAGGCGCCCGATCCGGCGTGGTGGACCGCGCGCGGCTTCTCCGTCGTGAACGCCGATGCGCGCGGCTGCGGCAGGTCCGACGGCACCGGCAAGCTGTTGTCGCGCCAGGAGGCCGAGGACACTTACGACCTCGTGCAGTGGATCGCCGGCCAGCCCTGGTGCGACGGCCGGGTCGTCATGCTCGGGGTGTCCTACCTGGCCATGAGCCAATACGCCGTCGCGGCCCTGCAGCCCCCGGCACTGCGGGCGATCTGCCCGTGGGAGGGCCTGACCGACGCGTACCGCGACCTCATGTTTCCCGGCGGCGTGCCGGAACGCGGGTTTGCCCGCCTGTGGGGTCGCATCGTCGCCCGGACGACTCGGCAGACGTACGACCTGGCACGGATGCAAGACGAGCACCCGCTGCGCGACGAGTTCTGGCGCTCACTGGTGCCCGACCTGTCCACGATCAAGCTACCCATGCTGGTGTGCGGCAGCTTCTCGGACAACAACCTGCACAGCCGCGGCTCTATCCGGGCGTTTACGCACTGCAGCTCCGGCCACGCCCGCCTCTACACCCACCGCGGCGGGAAGTGGGCCACCTTCTACTCCGAAGCCGCGCTGGCCGAGCAACTGGAGTTCTTTCGCGGGGTGCTGGACGGCACGCCCGAGTCCCGCAGTGTCCGCCTCGAGGTGCGCGAGGACCGCGACACCGTCACCGCGGTACGCGAAGAGGCGGAATGGCCGCTGGCCCGCACCCGCTGGCGCCCTTTGTATCTGGCCGGAGCCGGGGTACTGGCCACAGAACAACCTTCGACGGCGGGCAGCGTTACATTCGAAACCCGATCTCGTGCGGCGGCGTTCACTTGGACGATACCTGCGGACATCGAGTTGACCGGCCCCATGGCGGCGCGGCTGTGGGTCGAGCTGGATGGCTGTGATGACGCGAACCTGTTCGTCGGCGTGGAGAAGTGGCGCTTTAGCCGGTTCAGGGGCCGGTTCAGGGGCCGGTTCGTCGGATTCGAGGGGTCCTACGGCTACGGGCGCGATCGGGTGAGCACCGGGTGGCAGCGGGTGTCGCTGCGCGCACCGGACTCCGAGCTGTCGCGGCCGTGGGAGCCAGTGCCGGCATGCACCCAACCGCAACCCGTCTCCGCCGGCGAGGTGGTGGCGGTCGACGTGGCACTGGGACCGTCGGCGACGCAGTTCCGCGCCGGCGAGCGCCTGCGGCTGGTGATCGCCGGGCGTTGGCTATGTCCCCGCAACCCGCTCACCGGCCAATTCCCGGCGGCCTACGCCAGCTCGCCGCGCGGCCGGGTCACGTTGCACTGGGGGCCCGATCACGACGCACACCTGCTGATCCCGGAGATCCCCTGAGCCCGCGCTAGATCCAGACGCCCTTGCCCACCGCGACCACGCCACCGGCGCTGACCGCAAACCGCTCCCGGTCCCGGTCCAGGTCCACCCCGACCATCTCCCCGGGCCCGACTACGACGTTCTTGTCCAGTATCGCGTGGCGCACCACCGCGCCGCGGCCCACCCGCGCGCCCGGCATGATCACGCTGCCCTCCACTATCGCACCGTCGTCGACCACGACGTTGGACGACAGCACCGAGTTGCGCACCGACGCCGCCGAGATGATGCTGCCGGCTCCCACCACCGACTCCTGCGCCGAGCCGCCGTTGACGAACTTCGCCGGTGCCAGGTTGTCCGACTCGCCGCGGATCGGCCAGCGCTTGTTGTAGAGGTTGAAGACCGGATGCACCGACACCAGATCCATGTGTGCGTCGTAGAAGGCGTCCAGCGTCCCGACGTCGCGCCAGTAGGCCCGGTCGCGGTCCGTGGCTCCGGGCACCTCATTGTCGTTGAAGTCGTAGACCGCTGCCATTCCGTCGTTGACCAACCGCGGGATGATGTCGCCACCCATGTCGTGATCGGAGTGGTCGTCGTCGGCGTCGGCGCGGATCGCGTCGATGAGCACCTTGGTGGTGAAGATGTAGTTGCCCATCGACACGAACGTGGAGTCCGGGTCGTCAGGGGTTCCCGGCGGGTCCAGCGGCTTCTCCACGAACTCGCGGATGCGGCCGGAGTCGTCGGCGTCGATACACCCGAAGGCGGTGGCCTCGCTGCGCGGGGCGCGGATACCGGCCACCGTCGCGCCGGCCCCGCTGTCGATGTGGAACCGGACCATCTGCTCTGGGTCCATCCGGTACACGTGGTCGGCGCCGAAAACGACGATGTAGTCGGGGTCTTCGTCGTAGATCAAATTGAGTGACTGATAGATCGCATCGGCCGAGCCGGTGTACCAGCGCGGGCCGAGTCGCTGCTGCGCCGGCACCGGCGTGATGTACTCACCGGCCAGGCCGGACAACCGCCAGTTCTGCGAAATGTGACGGTCGAGTGAATGCGACTTGTATTGCGTGAGAACACAGATCCGCAGGAATCGGGCATTCACCAGATTGGACAGCACGAAATCGATCAGGCGGTAGGCACCGCCGAAGGGAACTGCGGGCTTGGCCCGGTCCGCGGTCAGCGGATACAGCCGCTTGCCCTCACCGCCGGCCAGGACAATGCCCAGCACGTGTGGCGCTTCCCTCATGGCACAAACCTATCGGCCGTTGCGAACCCCTGCCAGGGGGTCCTCGACTTTTGCCGTTCTGACGGGCTGTCCGTCAAGGTATTTGGCTCGCCCGGACCGCACCGCGGCCCACCGTCCCCGCCTCGTCGCCGCGCCGGGCCGCGTCCTCCGGCCGCTCCTCGGCCCGATTCGCGGGTTTCGCCTTCACCGCACTACGGTGCCGATATGCGGGTGGCGATGATGACGCGGGAGTACCCACCGGAGGTCTACGGCGGAGCCGGGGTCCACGTCACGGAGCTGGTCGCCCAGCTGCGCCGGCTGTGTGACGTCGACGTGCATTGCATGGGCGCGACTCGCCCGGGAGCACAGGCCCAGCAGCCCGATCCCCGGTTGCAGGGCGCCAATGCGGCCCTGTCGACGTTGTCGTCGGACCTGATGATGGTCAACGCCGCCTCGGCGGCCACCATCGTGCATTCGCATACCTGGTACACCGGCCTGGCCGGGCACCTGAGCGCGTTGCTCTACGGCATCCCCCACGTGCTGACCGCGCATTCCCTCGAGCCGCTGCGGCCGTGGAAGGCCGAACAGCTCGGCGGGGGCTACCGGGTGTCGACCTGGGTGGAGCACACCGCGGTGCTCGCCGCCGACGCCGTCATCGCGGTCAGTTCCGGCATGCGCGACGACGTGCTGCGCGTCTACCCCGCACTGGATCCCGGACGCGTGCACGTCATCCGGAACGGTGTCGACGCCGACGTCTGGTATCCCGCCGGTCCCGCGGCAGCCGGCGCCTCGCTGCTGGCCGAACTCGGGGTCGACCGGAGCAGACCGATCGTGGCCTTCGTCGGCAGGATCACCCGGCAGAAGGGCGTCGCCCACCTGGTCGCCGCCGCACACCATTTCAGCCCCGGAGTACAGCTGATCCTGTGCGCCGGCGCCCCTGACACCCCGGAACTGGCCGAAGAGGTGCGCAGCGCGGTAGCCGAACTGGCCCGCGCCCGCTCCGGTGTCTTCTGGGTGCAGGAGATGCTTCCCACCGCAGATCTGCGCGAAATCCTCTCCGCCGCTAGTGTTTTCGTCTGCCCCTCGGTGTACGAGCCGCTGGGCATCGTCAACCTGGAGGCGATGGCCTGCGGGACCGCGGTGGTGGCCTCCGACGTCGGCGGCATACCCGAGGTGGTCACCGACGGCATCACCGGTTCGCTGGTCCATTACGAACCCGACGACGCGTGCGGATACCGGGCCGCATTGGCCGAGGCGGTCAACGAGCTGATCGCCGACCCAGGAAAAGCCGAGCGCTACGGCCGGGCGGGACGGCAGCGCTGCATCGAGGAATTTTCCTGGGCCCACGCCGCCGCGCGGACACTGGACGTCTACCAGAGGGTGTGTGCATAGCACCCAGGCCTTTGGGGACCTTTGGCGACCTTTGGCCACGCAGACCTCAGGTGGAGCTGGTGACACCTTTGAGTTCGTCGCCCAGGGCAGCGGCTTCGTCGGGCGTCAACTCGACGACCAATCGGCCACCTCCCTCGAGTGGTACCCGCATCACGATGCCCCGCCCCTCCTTGGTCGCTTCCAAAGGACCATCGCCGGTCCGGGGCTTCATCGCCGCCATCGAGTGCTCCCTCCACAGTCGGGACGGCCCGCTTCCGCGGGCCTGGTAGGCGTCGAGCATGCCCCGCCGGCGAACTTCCTGCCACGCCCGACATCGAACCGCCAAATCACCCCCCCATTGTTCCCTATGGAGGTCACGACGTGCACCAAGACCCTGGTCTCCGGTCTCAGCGGCCCGACGTGGGCACCCAGCACGCACGAATGTGGTCGTCGACCATGCCGGTTGCCTGCATCAGCGCATAGGCGGTGATCGGCCCCACGAAACGGAATCCGCGCCGTTTCAGCTCGTGCGCCATCGCCTTCGATTCGGCAGTGGCCGAGGGGATTTGGCCGGCGTCGGTCGGCCGTGGCCGTGGCTGGGGCGCGAACGACCACAGCAGCCTGGACAGATCGTCCGGAGATCCCAGCTCGGCAGCCGCGCGCGCGTTGGCGATCGTCGCCTCGACCTTGGCCCGGTTGCGGACGATTCCCGGTTCGGCCAGCAGCCGCCGCACGTCGGCATCGGTGTATCCGGCCACCTTCTCGACGTCGAACGCGCAGAACGCGCGCCGGAAATTTTCGCGCTTGCGCAGGATGACCAACCACGACAGACCGCTCTGGAAGGCCTCCAGGCTCAACCGCTCGAACAGCGCCACCCCGTCGCGCACCGGGCGGCCCCACTCCTGGTCGTGGTATTCGCGGTACAGATCGAGATCGGACCCGGGCCGCACCGAAGCCCAGCCGCAGCGAACCAGCTCGTCTTCGCCCACCTCAGTCCTGACGATCCTGGCCGCCCTCCTGTTCCACCGGATCGCGACCGGGACACGTTCTTGGAGCGGCAGCCGACGCATGGGCCGCCGCGAGCTGCCCGCGCAGGGCCTCGAGCTCGCGCGCGAGGCGGTCCAGTACCCAGTCCACCTCACTGGTCTTGTATCCGCGCAACACCTGGGTGAATTTGACGGCGTCGACGTCGGAGCCGGTCACACCGTAAGCGGGCAACACCGTCGCCGTCGTCCCCCGCGGCAGGGGCGGCAGCTGCTCGCCGCGACCGAACAGCAGGCTGGCCGCGCCGAACAGCACAACCGCGACCAGCACCAGCCCGACCAGGTACAGCAACACCAACACCACGTGACCGATACTGCCCTATCGCGCGTATCGCGCCGACAGCCCGGGGATCAACGCGGACGGACGGTCGTCATCGGCGGCCGATCGGCTAGTGACACCGGCGAGGTGCGCTGGGTGAAGCCGAAACCGTCGGAACCGTCGACGAGGAACTGGGTCAGACCCACCCCGGAGTCGGGGATCCCGCAGCGCGAGAGCAAGGTGGCGATCACCTGGCGGCTCATCGCGCCCAGCTCGGCCAACGGCCGGTTACGGTGCGCCCGTATTCCCAGATTGACCTGTGCGATCCCGCCGAGCCCCACCCGGTCGAAGGTGTCGACAAGCAGGCCGATCTCCACGCCGTAGCCCGGGGCGAACGGCAGCGAGGTCAACAGTTCCCGGGTCGCCGCGTACTCACCGCCGAGCGGTTGCAGGATGCAGCCCAGCTCCGGCCGCAGCGCCGCCAGCAGCGGCCGGGCCACCAGCTCGGTGACCCGCCCGCCGCCCGTATCCCCCGCGGCGCCGTCCGCGTCGCCGACCTGCAGAGGCCGCCGATAGACGCTCTTCACCAGCTGGACATCGTCGCCGGTGAGCAGCGGACCGACCAGCCACGGCACGAACATCGGGTGCGGGTCGATCAGGTCGGAGTCGACGAACACCACGATGTCGCCGCTGGTGGCCGCCAGCGAGCGCCACAGCGCCTCGCCCTTGCCGGGCCGGATCGGCACCTCGGGGAGCGCCTGTTCGCGGCTGACGACGCGGGCGCCCGCGGCGATGGCGCGGATCACGGTGTCGTCGGTTGAACCGGAGTCCAGCACGATCAGTTCGTCGATCAGGCCCTCGCCGTCTCGGAGCAGCGGCGAGACGCTCTCGATCACCGATCGGACGGTGTCTTGCTCGTTGAGGGCCGGCAGCACCACCGAGATGGTCCGCCCGGCCTTCGCGGCTTCCAGCTCACCGACGGTCCAGCCGGGCCGGTACCAGCGGTCGGACAACCAGACGTCTCCCGGCCGGCCGGACACTCTCCCCTGCCGGGCCAGTTCGCCGGCGACCATCTCCGATGCCGTCATGCGAGTCCCCTCACCGTGCGCGCCGGCGGGCGAGTTCCCTGGATCGAGGCCACCATTTCCAGTACCCGCCGGGTGGCCGCGACCTGGTGCACCCGAAACATTCGCGCGCCCGCGGCCGCCGCCAGCGCGGTCGCCGCCAGTGTTCCCTCGAGCCGCTCGGTCAATCCCACTCCAAGAGTCTCCCCGACGAAGTCCTTGTTGCTCAAAGCCATGAGCACCGGCCACCCCGTGTTCACGAGATCGCCCACGTGGCGCAACAGCGCCAGCCCGTGGAAGGTGTTCTTGCCGAAGTCGTGGGCAGGGTCGATGAGCACCCTGTCGGGGGCCACCCCCGCCGCCACCGCCTGCTCGGCGGCCTCGGTGACCCGACGGATCACGTCGTCCACCACACCGCGGTCCGACGTGCCGTAGTTCACCCGGAACGGGCGGGTGCGTGGCAGCGCGCCGCCGGTGTGCGAACAGACCAGGCCCGCCCCGAACTCGGCGGCCACTGCGGGCAGGTCCGGGTCGATGCCGCCCCAGGTGTCGTTGATCAGGTCCGCGCCGGCCCGGCAGGCCACCCTGGCCACCTCCGAGCGCCAGGTGTCGGCACTGACCAGCTGGTCCGGGTAGGCGCTGCGCAGCCACTCGATGAACGGCACCAGCCGGGCGATCTCGGTGTCCGCGTCGACGGTTTCACCAGGCCCCGCCTTGACACCGCCCACGTCGATTACGTCGGCGCCGTCGGCGACGGCCCGGTGCACCGCGTCCCTGGCGGCGTCGTCGCTGAAGGTGGCACCGCGGTCGTAGAAGGAATCCGGGGTGCGGTTGACGATCGCCATGATCAGCGGACGATCCCCTGCGACCGGGCGGCCGCACAGAGTGGACTGCACGTATACATGGTGCCTGGCCGCCGCTCGGGCGCGTAACGCCAGGGCGGCTTCCGGCGCGATTCGCGTCGTGGCGTCACGCCCGCCGAACAGGGCCGTCAACCCCGTGGTCGCGCACCTGCCGCCACCTCGTCGGGGTACTCGTCGTAGTACGGCACGTACCCCTCGTCGCGGCCGGCCAGCACATACAGCGGATCCGTGGAGCCGGGGCCAGAAAAGCTGTAGCCCTGCTCGCGCAACTGGACCTTGCGGCTCTTGAAGGTCGTGGTCTGTTCGATCGACTCCACCACCCGCACGAACAACGGCAGCGCGTACGCGGGAAGACGGCCGTACACCGCGCGGGCCAGCGCGTGACCGTCGAACTCGGCGCCCTCGAACAGCTTGACCGCGGCCATCCCGGCGCGCCCTCCGGTGTGGGGAACCTCGACACCGAACACCGTGCAATCCTCGACGGAGTCGTCGCACGCCAGCGCCGCCTCGACCTGCGTGGTGGCGACGTTTTCGCCCTTCCAGCGGAAGGTGTCGCCGAGCCGGTCCACGAAGGCGGCATGCCCCAGGCCTTGCGGGCTCATCACGTCTCCCGAGTTGAACCAGCAGTCACCCTCGCGGAAAGCGTTGCGCACCAACTTCTTTTCGCTGGATTCCTGGTCGGTGTAACCATCGAAGGGCTGCAGCCGATTGACCGGGCTGAGCAACAGGCCGGGTTGTCCGGCCGGAACCCGGCGCACCCGGCCGCTCTCGTCGCGCACCGGCGCGCCGGTATCGGGGTCGTACTCCACGTAGGCCAGCGGCATCGGGAACAGTCCGGTGGTCCTGGGCACGTTGAAGACGTTGATGAACGCGGCGTTGCCCTCACTCGAGGCGTAGAACTCGCAGACGCGGCCGATGCCGAACCGCTTGGTGAACTCGTCCCAGATCTCCGGGCGCAGCCCGTTGCCCGCGATCACCCGGATGTTGTGCGCACGGTCGGTCGGCTTGGGCGGCTGATTGAGCAGGTACCGGCAGATCTCGCCGATGTAGATGAACGCGGTGGCCCCGCCCGCGATCACCTCGTCCCAGAACTTGGACGACGAAAACGACGAGCCCAGCACCAGGGTCGCCCCTGAGTTGATCACCGAGGACAGCGCCACCGTCAGTGCGTTGTTGTGGTACAGCGGCAGGCAGCTGTAGAGCGCGTCGGAGCTTTTCAGCCGCAACCCCACACCGCCGAACGCGGCCAGCGCCTTCAGCCACCGCAGGTGCGTCATCACGCTGGCCTTGGGGAACCCCGTGGTGCCGGAGGTGAAGATGTAGAACGCGGGGTCGCCGGCCCGCACGGCCGAGACGGACGCCGGGTTGCTGGCCAGAGCGCTCACGGCGTATCGCTCGAGGTCTTCGACGGTGAGGATCTCGGTGCTGCCGGCGGCTCCGCACTCGGCGACCGCGCTCACCAGGTCGGTCTCCGCGATCAACACCTTGGCGTCCAACAGGCCGAGGCTGTGCGCCAGCACTTCGCCGCGCTGGTGGTAGTTGACCATGCCGGCGACGGCACCGCATTTGACCGTGGCCAGCGCGGCCAGCACCGTGTTGGGCGAGTTGCGCAGCATGATCGCGACGACGTCGCCCCTGCCGACGCCTCGCCCGGCCAGCACCGCGGCGTAGCGGTTGGCGGTCGCGTTGGCGTCCCGGTAGGTCACTTCCTGGTCGCCGAACCGCAGAAAGACCCGGTCTCCGTGGCGAGCGGCCCGCTCCTGGAACACCGTGCCGATCGACTTCGCCGAACCCGGTCGGGCCAGCAGCCCGGTGAGCGCCCCGCGCACGATGACCGGCGCGTCGGCCAGCACGCCCGGCAGCCTGACTGCGATGTCGGTCAGGCCGACCGCTGTGCGCGCACGCCCGCCGTGTTCGGACACGTCGATTCCTCGATTCCCTACCCGCAGGCCAACTCGGTCAACAGTGCAGCTCGGCGGCCAGCCTATCGGGCGACGATGCGCGCCGGGACGGCCCGCTGCGAAGACCGACGATCCAACCCGTCGGCACAACCGCCAACCCGCCGGCACAACCGGTCGCCGCTGGCTCAGGCGGGCGCACACGCGTCGATCGCGGCACTCACCTTGTCGACCAGCACCAACCGGTCCATCGCCGACTGCGAGACATAACCGCTGTCGTTCAGCCCGCACAACCAGCCCCACAACCCCTGGTAATGCCCCCACGGGTCCAGCAGCACGATCGGCTTGCCGTGTATCCCGAGGTAGCCGGTGGTCCAGGCGTCGAACAGCTCGTCGAGGGTGCCGATACCACCGGGCAGGACGACGAAGGCGTCGGCCAGATCTTCCATCGTGCGCTTGCGGTCGCGCATGGTGTCGCTGACGATCAGCTCGTCGGCGTCGGTGTCGGCGATCTCGTGGCGCATCAGATTCCGCGGGATGACGCCGACGGTGTCCCCGCCGCGGGCCCGCGCCCCGCCGGCCACCGCCCCCATCGCCGAAACCCGGCCGCCGCCCCACACCAGAGTCCAGCCGCGCTCGGCGATCGCCTCGCCGAGTTCGGCGGCCAGGCCGAGCAATTCGGGATGCGTCGGTGTCGACGCGCAGTACACACAGACGGCCCATCTGCCGGTCACGTTGCCTTGCGGGCCCATGTCCGCCAAAGGTAGACCACGACCCGGCGGCGCGCCCACCGATGGGCCCCACCGGGCTCCCGTCCGCAATAGGATCTGACGGTGCCGATTCGCTGGAACGTCCCGCGGCACGCGGCGGCACTGGACCGCTGCAACGACGCCCTGGTCCAGGGCGCCGGAGCCGTCGTGCTCGGGCCCGACGGCGTCGGGAAATCCACCTTGGCGCGGTTGGCCGCCGAGCGCCTCGCCCACCGACGCCCGAGGCTGCTCACCCGGTGGGTCACCGGCACCCCGGGCGAGCGGGCGGTGCCGTTCGGGGCCTTCAGCCATCTGGTCGCGATCGCCGACATCGGCAAGCCGGCCGCGCTGCTGCGGGCGGCCAGAGCCTCACTGGAAAGCGAGCTGGAAGGAGAGGACCTGCTACTGGTCGTCGACGACGCCCACCACCTGGACATCCTGTCGGCCACCTTGGTCTACCAGTTGGCGCTGGCCGGCACGGTCCGGTTGGTCGTCACCGCCCGCGCGGACGCCGCACCGCACACCCCCGAGGCCATTGCGGCGCTGTGGACCGACGATCTGCTGGAGCGCATCGACGTCACGGCGCCCGGCGGGCCGACCGACCCGGTCGAGGTCGACGAGTTCATCGCCGCGTTGCCCGCACGGGCGCGGTCGGTGCTGGACTACCTTGCCGTCGAGGAACCGCTGGCGCTGGCCGACCTGACCGTTTTGGCCGGGGAGGGCGCCGTCTCGCAGGCGCAGGAGTGGGGCGCGGCGGAGACGCGGGAACGCGGCGTACCGGTGGTCTACACCGCGCACCCGCTGTTCGCCGAGCGGGCCCGAGCCGCGCTCGGACCCGACGGTGCCCGGCGACGGCGCACTGAGATCGTCGCGTTGCTGTCCCGGCGTGAGCCCGGGCATCTGTCCGAGCGGCTGCGGCTGGCGTCCCTGGCGCTGGACAGCGACGCCCCGCAGCCGGTTTCCGAGGTGATCGCCGCCGCCGAACAGGCCCTGCGGCTCGGTGACCTCGATCTGGGTGAACGGCTGGCCCGCTCGGCGCTGGAC
>NZ_JBYCLC010000157.1:0-5074 GCF_057473685.1 Mycobacterium sp. TH-M116
CAAATACGCCCTAACCTACCTCGGTGGTGTCCTGTTAGCCTGCGCCGTAATCCATTCCCGCGTAGGAAGCAACAAATCGGGAGACACGCCCTAGGCCGGTTTGCCTACTTCCTTCCCCGCGCAGTGCGCCGCCCGACAGCACCGAACGCGATTCCTAGATGTTGAGCGAGGTGGCGTTCGTCGTTACGGGAGACAGGCGGGCGGAATGGCTTACTCCCCTCGCTCGCCTGGCCATCCCGTCTCAATTGTCCGCGCCGTTGCGAGGTCGTAACGACACCTCTTCCAGCCAAAGCCTCTGCGCGGCATACGCGGCCACCTCGCTTCAAGGGCAGGCGGTTTACGTGAGCGATCAGGACTTGTCATCACAAGCACCTGCACCGATTGCCCCGGCTCCAACGCGGCAATTGTGTCGCTCCACATCGGCCAGACCACTGTGGGCGGGTCGTTCTCGGTCTTCTGACCGCCCGTGTCACCAACCCACACACGGGGCCTGCACTCGTCGCCTGACAACCGTATGTCGTAAGCGGTGCCGTCGCCGTAGTTGGTCAACCGCACGAAGTGCAGCGGCTGCCAGTGCGGATGATTGATCCAATTGCCACTTCCCTTGTTGGCGCGTAGCAGTCGGTCGGTGTCCTCGAGTGTCTGCTGGCTTCTGGCCATCCGGAGATCGGCCCGTGGCCGCTGTATCCACCAGTTGGCTGCCAGCGTTACGCCAGCCGCAACCAGGCCGGATGCGAGCACAGACGACCAGATCGACACACCAGCACCCTAGCGTGGAGGCCCGATCTGGCTGTGCCTAAAGATCAAGGCAGAGTGCTAACCGGGCGGTGCTGATCATCCCCTGGGCGCGATATGTAAACAGACTGTATGCACATGTCTCCGAAGCGCCCCCAACGGCACCAACGCAAAATGGTGAGTAATCGCAGATCAAGCGCAATTTAGCCAACCACTCCAACGTGCGCCACCGTACGCCAACGCCCAGGAAGGACGGACCCGAGATCCGTCAAGTCTGGGTTCGAGTCCCAGTGGGGGCACGCTGACCAGCTATCACCGACTGAGGTGCCCCGGTCGGCGCCGTTGTCCTGGTGCTCGACCGCTGGCACGGTTCCCGTCACGGCAGGTGGGTCGGGTCCCTGGCTTTTCGGGAGGTCGGTGTGGATGAAATCACGGGAGTTCCGCGGATGGTTCCCCCGACATCGCGGTGGCCGAACAAGCAGCCTGTTGGCTGCGCAGCGGCATCGTCGAGGCCGTTGATGACGGGTTGAGCGGTGCGTCCGCCGCGGCGGTGCGTCCGATTTGTCTGAACCGGCTTGCTGTGGCGCGCGAGCAGCTGGCCGGTCGCCATCGAGGAACGGATCGTCCTGGCAGGCGACACGCGGTCCCGCCGGAAGATCTTGATTGAGTAAGGATCCCACCCGCGGAAAAATCAGGAGATCCACATCAGGCAACCCAATGCGGCAACAGGTGACAGCCCACGTTGACGCTGAAACAACGACGCTGAAACAACGACGCTGAAACAACGACGCTGAAACAATGTTGTCAGCTCGTCGAGCGTGGGCCCGACAAAGTCTTTATCGTTGCGGGATGGGCCAGCCAGGGCAATTCGATCCCCTCCGCTACGAGAAGATGTATCGCGATCAGCAGTCCGCGAACGGGTTGCCGGCGGCCACACCGTGGGACATCGGCGGCCCGCAAGAGGTCGTGAAGCAACTTGTTGCGCTGGGTGCGGTCAAGGGCGAGGTTCTCGACCCGGGTACCGGTCCGGGGCACCATGCCATCTACTACGCCGAAAACGGCTACTCGGCGACTGGCATCGACTCCTCTCCGGCTGCGATCGAGCGGGCAGAGGAGAACGCGCGGCGCGCCGGGGTTTCGGTGAACTTTCAGGTGGGCGACGCGATAAGGCTGGACGGCCTGGAGAACCGTTTCGACACGGTCGTCGACTGCGCGTTCTATCACGTGTTTTCGGACGTGCCCGAGGCGAAACGGGCGTACGCGCAGGCTTTGCACCGGGCGACCAAGCCCGGAGCGCGGCTCTACATGTTCGAATACGCCCACTACAGTGTCAACGGTATCGTCGCCCCGCGGTCGGTGTCCCTGGACGACTTCATCCAGACGTTCCCCGAAGCCGGTTGGCAGCCTACGTATCTGGGGCCGACCACATATCAGGTCAACATGAGCATGGAATCCTTTGACATGATGATTGCACGTAACCCCGACAAGGCCGAACAGATCAAGTCTTCCGTAGAGGGATTTCGGTCGATCGAACCGTGGCTGACCAATGGCCGGGCCTACGCCCCGTTCTGGGAGATGCACGCCACCCGCGTGGACTGATCGCAGAAGGAGGCGCTCAGGAGCCGGCCGGCGCCGGGCGCAGCCATAACGACGAGTTGACCGGCAAAGGGGAAGATGGTGAGGGTGCGGACAGTGCGTAGGGCGTCGATGGACGCCCTCACCTCGATTCCCGGCACGGAGGTCGACATGAGGTTTCCTTCCCCGTGCGGTCCACGTTGTCAGCGCGGCGGGAACGTGAATCGTGGAAGTCGGTTGTTCCACAACGGAATTTGGTCTTCCTGGGCGCCGTGGGCGTCGATCAGCTTCGCCCAAGCGCCGCCGGAGTGCGCTGTTCGGCGCATTTCTCGACCCGCCTACGAGAGCCCGGTGACAAGGAAATGATGAGCGAGCCGTCGCAATCTGACCCGCCCACGGGCCACCGCGCAATTCAACCGGGCGAAGCGCCTGCGGAACTGCGCGACCGCCGGCGCTGGTGGCATGGCGCCGCGCCGCGCATTCCCAACGGAATCGCGGCGATCCTCGCGGTGCTGCTGGCCTGGCTGCTGCTGGGTCGCCCCTGGGACGTCGCTTCCCACGCCGCGCGCCTTTGGTGTCTTGCCGCTTTGATCGCGGTCTTCGTTGCTCTCTGGCAGTCGGTCGTCATCCGGCGCCAGGCACAAGACGACGCCAGACAAGCGCACGAACGACTGCGACATGAGCTGAAAGCGGCCGAGCAAAGGTCAGCGACAGAGCTGGACAATGCGCGCGAGTTGCACCGAATCGAGCTTGAAGCACAGCGGGAACAAGCTCGCATCCAACGCGTCCATGTGCGCGAACAAGAGTTCAAACTCGCCTTGATTCGGGTGTCGCGAGCGGTCAACGACTACACCCTCGAGCTGGCAAAACTCACGGAGCGGGGACGCAAAGTGGTGACGATGCCCGAGAAACAGGAGCGCGAGGACGCGCTTGCACCGAGCAGTAAGAAACTTGACACTCTTCTCAAGAATATGCAGCTGGAAATTTCTGCGGCACACATGTTTACCCGCAACAAGGCGCTTCATGACTCTCTTGATGCGGTGAACGCCACCACGGTGCTCGGTTCGCACGCTGAGGTGATGTTCCGGGAAGCGGTGATCCGTAACTGCGCCATGACGCGCCCGGTCTCTGAGGCGATCTTTCGGGCGATGACGACCATGCAGACGGCGACAGGCAACATCCGTCGGCTGGCCGGCGAACTACTGGAAACCGGCTGGGAATGATCGCATCCCGGTTGCGAACGGGCACCAGTACCGACGCCCCGAACGTTCTTCGGGCCACAGCAAGCCGGCGCCCAACCAATGCCGCCGCAGGACCTGAAAACATGAGTCAGAAAGGTAGGGCAGCGTGAATTCGCCTCCTTTGCATCACAAGGAGAGTCCGGTCTTCGCAGCGGACCGCGGCGCCTTTTGGCGTCAGCTGCGCGGCCTGGGCCCAGTGGTGAAAATCGAAGCCGGCAAACCCATGCTGCACGGTTATTACCTCACCCGGCGTGACGACGTGCGTGCGGCTCTGCTCGACCCGGCCACGTTTATGTCGCCGCCGAAAACATTCAAGATCACTTCTTTCGGCGTACCGCTTCCGCAGGTGCCGCTGTCTTGCGGAACGCGAACGGAGCATGCCCGTTTCGGCCGCGTCCTACATCCCCTCTTCAGCCCCAAAGCTTTGGCCCCTTTTGCTGTGCACTTGCGTGCCCAGGCCGCGACGCTGGTATCCGGGGTTACCGGCGCGGGGCAGTGTGATGCTACCGGCCTCGCCGACACCTACGCGTGTCGATCGCTGCTCACGGTGTGCGGTTTACCGTCAGACGACGACAGTGCGGCTGGGCTGATCCGGGCCGCAGTGATCGGTGACCTGGACGGGACAGCCGAACTTCGGCTCTTCAATTGGCTGGATTCCGCGCTCGGCGCCGGGTTGAGGAAGCCCCGGCGGCCGCCCGGAATTCTGTGGCCCCTGCTCGAGGGACGCGCCCGCGACAAGAATTTTCCACTCAGCCGAGCCGAGGTGGCTGCCGTCGTCCTGTTGTTGTTCTCGGTTGCCGGTATCGAAATGGTCGCGGCGGCGATTGGTTTCTCGCTTCTCCGTCTCGCGCGCCATCCGCAACTGCAGGCCCAGTTGCGCGAAGACCCAGAACAGATTCCGGCGTTCGTCGAGGAAATGTTGCGGTTGGAGGCGCCAGGCCCGGCCATTCCGCGCGTCACCACAAAAGATGTCGAAGTCGCCGGTTGTACGATCCCGGCGCACAGTGTGGTGTGGCTGGCTTTGGAGGCGGCGGGCCGAGAGAACGGAGGTGACGAGATAGCGACGGCCGGCGACGGAACCATTCTGCGTCAACGTCATTGGGCTTTCGGTAGCGGCATACACAGATGCTTGGGTATGCACCTGGCCCGCATTGAAATTGGCGAATTCGTGACCGAGTGGTTGATGCGCGTCCCGCAATTCGAACTCGAACCTGGCTTCGCGCCGGCCATCAGACATTTACCGACTGGCGTGACTCACCTGGGCAGCCTGATGCTGCGTTGGGAGACATCCCCATGAGGAGTTCGGGTGATGGAGGCGCGGCGGCGCGGAGGCGGATCGCGCCCCACAACTGGTGTACCGGTTCACCATGGACGTCTACCGGGACGTCGCGTCGGCACGTGCCTACTTCGGGTAATCCACTGGATCAGGGGTCAAACACTCGGGCGGCGTCCTATTGAGTTCCAGAAAAGTATCCGGTGGACACTGCTGATGATCCTGCTGCTTGCCATCGGCGCAGACGTAG
>NZ_JBYCLC010000158.1:0-20039 GCF_057473685.1 Mycobacterium sp. TH-M116
TCCGCTGGGCTGACCGGCAGGTCGAGCAGCTGTTCGTAGAAACCGCCGAACCCGCGCACCCGATCGACCAGGTGGATTTCCAGAATCCAGTGGCAACGGCGCCCCCGCGGATCGGTCCGGCGCATCGGCTGGTCGGATCCGGGCATGATGTACCACCGGGTGCCGGGGCCGGCGATCTTGCGATGCGGGAACTCGCCCACCAGGTGACCGGCGATGGGGCTGCCCCACTCGAAGCCTTCGGCGCGTGCCACCCCGACGACGAAGTCGAACAACTCGGCCCCGGTGACGTCGGGGTGACCGTCGAAATGCTCGCGCCCGGCCTCCCACACCTGGGGCAGCGCGTCGCGCAGGGCCGACTTGACAGGGTCGTCGCCCAGTACGTAGGTGCGGCCGAAGTCGGCCTCCCAGTCCTCGAAGATCGGTCCCAGGTCGAGGAAGACGATGTCGTCGTCGGCGACCACCCGATCCGGCGGGCGTTCCGAGAACGGCTGCAGGGTGTTCTCGCCGGCCCGCACGATCCGCCGATGCCAGTGCCGGGTCACGCCGAACAACTCCGCGGCGAGGTCGCCGATGTCGTCGGACAGCTCCCGCTCCCCCACGCCGGGACGGATCATGGCGCGCCGTTCGATCTCGTCGAACAGTTGCGCCGCCTTGTGCTCGGCGTCGAGAAGCCGTTCGACGCGACCCCGTTCCTCGGCGGTGAGCCCGTCCACACCCGCGATGCTAGCGACGGTGGCAGGCTGAACGGATGTCGCTCGTGGTGCCGCCCTATCCCCCGCCCCGCTACACCGCCGGCGAGCCGGAGGTCAGCGCCTGGCTCAAGCGGGCCGACTCGCCGCCGGACCACGAAGCTCCGACGGGAGACGGGGCGACTTCCTCTACGTCCCGCCCGGCGGGATTCACGGCTTCCGCAACGGAGCCCACGAACCCGCGTCGATCCTCCTGCTGTTCGCCCCGGGCGCGCCGCGGGAGGCCTATTTCGAGGGATTCGCGGCGCTGGCCGAACTGACCGACGACCAACGCAGGGAATGGTTCGTCCGCCACGACAACCACTGGGTCCGGTAACCGCCCCGTCGCCGGGCCAGCGGCCCCCGATCCGGATGGGTATGTTTTGGCCATGACTTCAGACAAATGGTCGGAAGCCGACGTGCCGGACCAGAGCGGCCGCGTCGCCGTCGTCACCGGGTCCAACACCGGAATCGGCTACCAGGCGGCCGTCGCGCTGGCCTACCGCGGCGCGCACGTGGTGCTGGCGGTGCGCGACCTCGCGAAGGGCAACGCCGCCCTGTCGCGCATCGTCGCCGCACACCCCGGCGCCGACGTCACCCTGCAGGCCCTGGACCTGAGCTCGCTGGACTCGGTGCGTTCGGCGGCCGAAGCGCTGCGGGCGGCCTACCCGCGCATCGACCTGCTGATCAACAATGCCGGGGTGATGTGGACGCCCAAACGCCTCACCGCGGACGGCTTCGAGCTGCAGTTCGGCACCAACCATCTCGGCCACTTCGCGCTGACGGGCCTGCTGCTCGATAACCTGCTGGACGTGCGCGGCTCGCGAGTGGTGACCGTCAGCAGCCTCGGTCACCGGCTGCGGGCCGCGATTCACTTCGACGACCTGCAGTGGGAGCGCGGGTACGACCGGATCGCCGCCTACGGGCAGTCCAAGCTGGCCAACCTGCTGTTCACCTACGAGCTGCAGCGACGGCTGGCCGCGAGCCCCGAGGCGAAAACCGTCGCCGTCGCCGCGCATCCCGGCGGCTCCAACACCGAGCTGGCCCGCAACCTGCCGGCGATCTTCCAGCCGCTGAAGGCGGTGCTGGGGCCGGTGCTGTTCCAGAGCGCGGCGATGGGCGCCCTGCCCACGCTGCGTGCCGCCACCGACCCGGACGTGCAGGGCGGGCAGTACTACGGCCCCGACGGCTTCCTCGAACAGCGCGGCCGTCCCACGCTCGTCGAATCCAGCGGGCAGTCCCACGACCGGGAACTGCAGCGCCGGCTGTGGGCCGTCTCCGAAGAGCTCACCGGCGTCACGTTCGGGGTCTGAGTGCGGTCGGTCGACGAACACCAGCGGGTCGTCGCGGAGCTGATCCGGGCCCGGCCGGCGGCCACGGTCGCCCTGGCGGACGCCCAGGGGCTGGTCCTGGCCGGCGACGTCGTCGCACCGCTGGCGCTGCCGGTGTTCGACAACTCCGCGATGGACGGATACGCGGTGCGCGCCGAGGACATCGCGGCCGCGACGCCCGAGCATCCGGTCGTGCTGCCCGTCACCGAGGACATCCCGGCCGGCCGAACCGACGAGTTGACCCTGCGATCGGGCACCGCCCACCGCATCATGACCGGCGCGCCGGTGCCGGCGGGGGCGACGACGGTCGTGCCGGTGGAAGACACCGACGGCGGGGTGGAAACAGTGGCGATCCGGGCTTCCCGCGAGCCCGGCAGGCACATCCGGCGCGCGGGCGAGGACGTCGCCTCCGGCACCACCGCGCTACGACGAGGCCAGGTCGTGACCCCGGCAGTGCTCGGCCTGGCCGCTGCGTTGGGGATGGCCGGCCTGCCGGTGATCCCGCGCCAGCGGGTGCTGGTGATATCGACCGGGTCGGAGCTGGTGCCGCCGGGCGTCGCGCTGCGGCCCGGCCAGATCTACGAGTCCAACTCGGTCATGCTGGCCGGCGCCGTCCGCGAGGCCGGCGCGGAGGTGGTCGCCGTCGAGACCGCCGAAGACGACGTCGCGCAGTTCGCCGCGATCCTGGACCGGCACGCCGCCGCGGCCGACCTCGTGATCACCAGCGGCGGCGTGAGCGCCGGCGCCTACGAGGTGGTCAAGGACGCCTTCGGCCGGGAGGGCGGCCAGGGGGTCGAGTTCGTCAAGGTGGCCATGCAGCCGGGGATGCCGCAGGGCATCGGCCGCGTCGCCGGCACCACGATCGTCACGCTGCCCGGCAACCCGGTCAGCGCGCTGGTGTCCTTCGAGGTGTTCATCCGCCCGGCACTGCGCCGGGCCATGGGCCTGCCGGACCCCGAGCGCCCGCAGCGGCCCGCGGTCCTGACCGAGTCGCTGACCTCGCCGCGCGGCAAACGCCAGTTCCGGCGCGCGATATTCGACCCCGGCGAGGGCACGGTCATCAGCTATGGGCCGCCGGCGTCGCATCACCTGCGGTGGCTGGCGTCGGCGAACGCGCTGCTGGACATCCCCGAAGACGTCGTCGAGGTGGCCGCCGGGACCCGGCTGCAGGTGTGGGATCTGGGCTAGAGCAGGCCGCGGCCTCCGGTAGCGGAAGGCCGATCGGTAGCGGACCGCGCACGGGTTGCCTTGGCTCCGTAAGATGACCGCGTGGCCCGACGCCCGCGCATCATCGGTCCGACCGCGCAGCATCCGACTTTCGGTCCGCGACACGTGCTGGAGCTGGTCCGCTCCACCGTCCCGCCCCTGCATCCGGCCGGGCGGCCGTTCGTCGCCGCCGGCCTGGCGCTCGCCCTGGCGGGACGCCACCACCGCTGGCTGCGCCGGGCGGGTCTGCTGGCGGCGGGTGCCTGCGCGGGATTCTTCCGGCACCCCCGGCGGGTGCCGCCGTCGCGGGCCGGCGCCGTGGTGGCGCCCGCCGACGGCGTGGTCTGCGTGATCGACTCCGCCGCCCCGCCCGCCGAACTCGGCATGGGCGACGCGCCGCTGCCGCGGGTCAGCATCTTCTTGTCCCTGCTGGACGCCCACGTGCAACGCGCGCCGGTGAGCGGCGAGGTGATCGCGGTGCAGCACCGCCCGGGCCGCTTCGGGTCGGCCGACCTGGCGTCGGCCAGCGCCGAGAACGAACGCACCAGCCTTCGGATCCGGACCGGCGGCGGCTCGGAGGCCTCAGACGTCGTGGCGGTGCAGATCGCGGGACTGCTGGCGCGCCGCATCGTCTGCGACGCGCGGGTGGGCGACACGTTGTGCATCGGCGACACCTACGGGCTGATCAGGTTCGGCTCCCGGCTGGACACCTACCTGCCGCCGGGCGCGGTGCCGCTGGTCGAGGTGGGCCAGCGCGCGGTCGCCGGCGAGACCGTCCTGGCCGAACTGCCATGACCCTCCGGCCGCGAGCCACGCGGGCGGTGAGCCTGCAGATCCTGCCCAGCTCGATGACCGTGCTGTCCGTCTGCGCAGGGCTGACCGCCATCAAGTTCGCCCTCGAGCAGCAGCCGAAAGCCGCGATGGCGCTGATCGCCGCCGCCGCCATCCTCGATGGTCTGGACGGCCGGGTGGCACGCATCCTGGACGCCCAGTCCCGGATGGGCGCGGAGATCGACTCGCTGGCCGACGCGGTGAACTTCGGGGTCACACCCGCGGTCGTGCTGTACGTGACGATGCTGTCGGCGTCGCCGGCCGGCTGGGTGGTGGTGCTGCTGTACGCGGTGTGCGTGGTGTTGCGGCTGGCGAGGTTCAACGCGCTGCTCGACGACGGCAGCCAGCCCGCCTATGCGCAGGAGTTCTTCGTCGGGATGCCCGCGCCGGCGGGCGCGGTCTCGATCATCGGCCTCATCGGCCTCAAACTGCAGTTCGGTGCCGGCTGGTGGACGTCGACGGCTTTCCTGTGCATCTGGGTGGTGGGGACGTCGATGCTCATGGTCAGCAAGATCCCGATGAAAAAGATGCACGCCGTGGCGGTGCCGCCGAGCTGGGCGGCACCGCTGCTGGCGGTGCTGGCGATCTTCGCCGCGGCCGCGGTGCTGGCCCCCTACCTGCTGATCTTGGCGATCATCGTCGCCTACCTGGTGCACATCCCGTTCGGGGTCCGCAACCAGCGCTGGCTGGCCGCGCACCCCGAAGCGTGGGCCGAAGAACCCAAGCAACGACGGGCCGCGCGCCGCGCGATCCGACAGGCCCGACCCGGCCGCCGGTCGATGACGCGACTGGGACTGCGTAAACCGGGCGGGCGTCCGACATGACGGGCTCCGGTCGGCTCACCCTCACCGCCCGGCTGAACACCTCGGCCCTCGACTCCCGCCGAGGCGTCGTCCGGCTGCACCCGAGCGCGGTCACCGCCCTCGGGATCCGCGAGTGGGACGCCGTGTCGCTGACCGGGTCGCGGACCACGGCGGCCGTGGCGGGACTGGCCGGGCCGGACACCGCGGTCGGCACCGTGCTCCTCGACGACGTGACGCTGTCCAACGCCGGGCTGCGCGAGGGCACCGAGGTGCTCGTCGGCGCGGTCACTGTGTCCGGGGCGCGGTCGGTGACGCTGGCCGGCCCGTCCCAGACGACCCGCTCGGTGTCGCCGGTCACCCTGCGCCAGGCCCTGCTCGGCAAGGTGCTCACCGTTGGCGATGCCGTGTCGCTACTGCCCCGCGACCTGGGTCCCGGCCCGTCGACGTCCTCATCGAATCGCGAGGCGACCCGCGCGCTGGCGGCCGCGGTCGGCATCAGCTGGACCTCGGAGCTACTGACCGTGACCGGCGTCGACCCGGACGGGCCGGTCAGCGTGCAGCCCAACACGCTGGTCACCTGGGGGCCCGGCGTCCCGCCCGCCGGGCCGGTCACCCGGGAGCCGCTGAGCACCGGCACCCCGGCGGTCCTCATCGAGGAGCTCAAGGGCTCGCAGCCTCAGGCCGCCAAGCTCGCCGAATGGCTCAAACTCGCGCTCGACGAGCCGCACCTGCTCCAGACGCTGGGCGCCGGTGCCAACCTGGGAGTGCTGGTGTCGGGCCCGGCCGGCGTGGGCAAGGTGACGCTGGTGCGCGCGGTGTGCGACGGGCGCCCGATGGTGGAACTCGACGGCCCCGAGGTCGGCGCCCTGAGCGCCGAGGACCGGCACAAGGCGGTGGCCGCGGCGGTGCAGGCCGTTCGAGGTGACGGTCCGCAAGGCGGCGGCGTGCTGCTGATCGCCGACGTCGACGCCCTGCTGCCGGCCACCGCCGAGCCGGTGGCCGCCCTGATCCTGGGCGAGCTGCGCACCGCGGTCGCCACCGGGGGCGTCGCACTGATCGCCACGACCGCGCGACCCGACCAGCTCGACCCCCGGCTGCGCGCCCCCGATTTGTGCGACCGCGAGCTGCGCCTGCCCCTGCCGGACGCCGCGACCCGCAAGGCGCTGCTGGAGGCTTTACTGAGGCCAGTGCCCACCGGCGACCTCCGTCTCGACGAAATCGCTTCCCGTACACCGGGTTTTGTTGTCGCCGATCTGGCGGCGCTGATGCGCGAGGCGGCGCTGCGGGCCGCTTCGCGGGCCAGCGCCGACGGGCAACCACCCCGGCTGAACCAGGACGACCTGGCCGGCGCACTGGGCGTGATCCGGCCGCTGTCCCGCTCGGCCGGTCAGGACCTGGCCGCCGGCCTGCAGGCGGGCGGGGTCACCCTCGACGACGTCGGCGACATGACCGAATCCAAACAGGCGTTGACCGAGGCCGTCCTGTGGCCGCTGCAGCATCCCGACACCTTCGCCCGGCTGGGTGTCGATCCTCCCCGCGGCGTGCTGCTCTACGGCCCGCCGGGCTGCGGCAAGACGTTCGTGGTCCGCGCCCTGGCCAGCACCGGACAGTTGAGCGTGCACGCCGTCAAGGGCTCCGAGCTGATGGACAAGTGGGTGGGCAGCAGCGAGCGCGCGGTCCGGGAGCTGTTCCGCCGGGCCCGCGACTCCGCGCCGTCACTGGTGTTCCTCGACGAAGTCGACGCGCTGGCACCCCGGCGCGGGCAGAGCTTCGACTCCGGCGTGACCGACCGGGTGGTAGCCGCGCTGCTGACCGAACTCGACGGCATCGACCCGCTGCGCGACGTCGTGGTACTGGGCGCCACCAACCGTCCCGACCTGATCGACCCTGCGCTGCTGCGCCCCGGGCGGCTGGAGCGTCTCGTGTTCGTCGAACCGCCCGACGCCACCGCCCGCCACGAAATCCTGCGCACCGCCGGGAAATCGATACCGCTGAGCGCCGACGTGACTCTCGACGACGTGGCCGCCGGGCTCGAGGGCTACAGCGCCGCCGACTGCGTGGCGCTGCTGCGGGAGGCGGCACTGGCGGCGATGCGGCGGTCCATCGACGCCGCCGATGTGACGGCCGCCGACCTCGCGGCGGCCCGCGAAAACGTCCGCCCCTCACTGGATCCGGTGCAGGTGGATTCGCTGCGCGCGTTCGCCAAGACGGGGTAGCGCGCGAAGGCTCACGGCGCCGTCAGCACTGGTGTCGGCGCGGCGCCCGATGCAGCGCAGCGACCAGGTCGGCGACGTCTCGCGCACGCGGGGTGTAGCCCGGAAAATAACAGCACACCTCGTCGGCGTGCTCGCCGAACCGTTCGCAGATCTGCCGCGCGCAGTCCTCCGGGGTTCCCGCGATGCCGATCCGGGCCACCATCGGCTCGGTGATCATCGCCCGCATCTCGGCGGCGCGGCCCTTCTTGGACAGCGCGTTGAGGTCGGGCTGGATGTCGGCCCACCCCTCGGCCTCGAGCACGGGCAGGTAGGCCGGGGTCGAGCCGTAGAACCCGATCAGTGACGCCACCCCGTCGACCGCGGCCGCCAGGTCAGCCTCCTCCCGGCCCAGGGCGACCATCGCCTGGGCGACGATCTGGAAGTCGGCGGGCGTTCGTCCCGAACGGCGCAGTCCCTCGTCGACGGCGGGCATCGTGCGCTCGGCCAGATGGCGGGCACTGTTGAACGGCATGACCAGCAGCCCGTCGGCGAACTCGGCGGCCGTGCGGGTCATCACCGGGCCCAGCGCGCCCAGCAGCACCGGAGGCGGCCCGAACGGGTTGGGCCCGGGGTTGAAGTTGGGCGCCATGATCGTGTGGGTGAAGAACTCACCGCGGAAATCCAGCCGCTCCTTGCCTTCCCACGCCGCGAAGATCGACTTGATCGCCGCGATGGTTTCGGCCATTCGTGCCGCCGGGCGCTCCCACTTGCTGCCGTAGCGCTTCTCGATGTGGGCCCGCACCTGCGAGCCCAGGCCGAGCCGGAACCGTCCGCCGCTGTAGAGCTGCACGTCGTAGGCGGCGTGGGCGAGGTGCAACGGACTGCGCGGTGGGGCGATCGCCACGTTGGTCATCAACTCGCAGCCGGTCGCGTCGGCGGCGATGAGCAGCGGGAAGAACACGTCGTGCTGACCCTCGAAGGTGAACAGGCCGTCGGCGCCGGTCGCGGCGATGCCGGCCGCGCTCGCCGCGGCCTCGGCCGGCGAGCCGTCGACCTGCAAATGCACTTTCATCTCAGGACAACTCGAATTCGACCACGTCGGCCAGTGCGTCGACGGCCTCGCCGAGAGCCGCCAGCCGGTCGGCGACAGACGGCGCCGCCAGCACGGCATAGCGGTCGGCGGCCCCGATCGGAACGCGCGACGCCAGCGCGAAGAGCCGTTGTTGGGCATCGGCGTCCCCGGCCGGGCCCAACAACACCTCCCGGGCCGGCAGTTCGGCACCGCGCGCCTGCGCGAGGCGTCCTAACACAGCCATGACGCGGTCTTCGAGGTCGCGGACCTGGGCTGGGGTCACCGGGTCCCCCGGCTCGTCGGGCCAGAGCCGCACGACAGCCCGCGGGTAAGGATCGTCGGGCAGCCACCCACACACCCGTATCCGCTCGCCCGTCCGGCACAGCAGCGTGTAGCGGCCCGCGCCGTGGTCGACAAAATCGCCGACCGTGGCCAGGACCCCGACATCGCAGCGTGCATCGCCCCCGCCCACCTCGCGGCCGGCCGAGATCAGCACCACGCCGAAAGGGTCACCCCCGTCGATGCAGTGGCGAACCAGCGCGCCGTAGCGGGGCTCGAAGATCCGCAGCGGAAGGTCCTGGCCGGGCAGCAGCGCCGATTCCAGCGGGAACATCGCCAGCTCACAGGTTTCGGGATCGGCCATGGGCGCTAGACCTCCAGCTCGGCCACCAGCGCGTCGACGACCGCGCGCAGGTCGCCCTCGTGTTCCTCGGCCACGCGCCGCTGCCGCTGGTAGGACGCGCCGTCGCGCCAGATGTCGGCCACCGCCGCCAGCTCGTCAAGGCAGTTCAGCGATTTGGCGACCGGCTGCAGCCGGGTCAGCAGGTCGGCCAGGTCGTCGGTGACCAGCCGCTCGTTGCTCTCGGCGTCCATGATGATCACCGCATCCAGGCCGTACCGGGCGGCACGCCACTTGTTTTCCTGGACGTGCCAGGGCGGCATGATCGGCAACGTCTCGCCGGCCTCCAGCCGGCGATCCAGGTCGACGATGAGGCAGTGTGTCAGGGCGACCAGCGCGCCCAGCTCCCGCAGGTTGGACACGCCGTCGCAGATCCGCACCTCGAGGGTGCCCAGATGCGGCGACGGCCTGACGTCCCAGCGGATCTCGTCCATGTGGTCGATGATGCCGGTCTTCTTCTGGTCGTAGACGAAACCCTCGAACTCGGCCCAGGTCTGAAACTGGAACGGCAGCCCCGCGGTGGGCAGTTGCTGGAACATCATCGCCCGGTTGCTGGCGTATCCGGTGTCCTCACCGCCCCACCACGGCGAGGACGCCGACAGCGCCAGCAGGTGGGGGTAGTAGTTGAGCAGCGAGCTCATGATCGGCATCACCTGGTGCGCGGAATGGATGCCCACGTGCACATGCACTCCCCAGATCAGCATCTGGCGGCCCCACCACTGGGTGCGCTTGATCAACTCCGCATATCGCGGCGCGTCGGTGAGCTTCGCCGACGACCACCGCGCGAACGGATGAGTGCCCGCGGACAACAACTCCATGCCGCGGTCCCGGACGATCCGCCGCGCCGGGCCCAGGGTTTGGCGCAGATCCTCGATGGCCTCCCCAGCGGACTCGCAGACGCCGCTGACCACCTCGACGGTGTTGCGCAGCAGTTCCTTGTGCACACGCGGGTTTTCGCCGATCTCGGCGATCACCGAAGTGGCCTCGTTGCTCAGGTCGCGGGTTTGGGCGTCGACCAGGGCGAACTCCCACTCCACCCCGACGGTCGGCCGCGGCGAGGGCGCGAAGTCGATGCGGGCATCGCCCCTTCCAGTGGCCCTGTTACCCGGAACCGATGACACCGCAGGCCACCCGCTTACCGGCGTCACCGGTGCTCCTCGTCGCCTGGTCGGCACCCGGCGTGCCGTTGGTCTGCTGGTAGCGGTCCGCCGGGATGTTGGCGAAGTTGTCGGCACCGGCGTGAATGACGATCGCGGTCTTCTGACCGGTCAGCAGGTCGTCCATGCCGAACGCGTCCGTGGTGGTCTCCAGCATCCCCGTCCCGTCCTGGCGGACCTGAAGCGGCGGCAGGTAACCGCTGTCAGGCTCCGCCGAATGCCCGGGCGACTGGAAATGCCCGCCGGCGGAGAGAAAGTCGCCGGGCTCGCCGCCACCGGGGGCGAGCGAGTTGGGTTCGCACTTGCCGACCTTGTGGATGTGCACCCCGTGGAAGCCGGGCGCGAGGTGACCGGGGCCGGTCGTCGCGATCGTGACGGTGGCGAAGCCGTTACCGAAATCGAACTTGGCGGTGGCGATCTCGGCGCCGTCGGGGTTCTTCAACACCGTGATGATGCTCTGTGCGGCCGGCGCCGCGTTCTCGGCGGCGGTGGGCCCCGCGGGGGCCGGTGAGCCGGTCCAGACCGGCGGGACTGTACCCGGGGACGTCGCAGGAGGCTGGTTCGGTGAGCAGCCACTCAGCAGCACGGCGCAGGTGGCCAAGAGACACGTTGGCAGTGCGGACATGGTGGCGACAGCGGCATTACGGTGACCGACGAACAAAGGCATGACGAGAGCCTAACCCGGCGACCCGTAACCGATCGAGCGGCCGGACGCTCAGCCCGTCACCAGGACGATGACGCCCGGCGGCTGATCGTTGAGCGCGGGGATCCGCGGTTCCACGGGTGCGCCCAGTTTCTTGCCCACGGCGTCGGCGGTGGCCTGCTCGCCGGCGGCGTCGGTGAAGTACACCGTGGTGGTCGCGACATCGGGCACCGTGAGGTTGCCGACCTCGGTGACCCGGAAGCCGGCGGAGGTGAGTTCGTGCTCGGTCTGCCCGGCGACGCCTTCCTTGGACGAGATGTTGTAGACGCGGACATCCGCCTGATTCGCCGCGGGCTTCGTCGACGACGTGGCCGAGGACCTGGTGGTGCTGGTCATGCTCGACACCGCCGACGCCGAATCGTCGTCGGAGTTCCCCGACGAGCCGATGGCCTGCCAGCCGAGCAGCAGGAAAATCACGCCGAGGAACAGCAGCACCATCACCATGGCCCGCAGCGGAAGCCCCGCGGAATCGGGGACGCGCTCTTTCATCGAGACCACTGTAGCGAGTCAGGTCACCTCGAAGCCGAGACGCCGCGCCGCGCGCGCCTTCTGACGGCTCGCACGCAGCCGCCGCAGCCGTTTCACCAGCATCGGGTCGGCGGCCAGCGCCTCGGGCCGGTCGACCAGCGCGTTGAGCACCTGGTAGTAACGCGTCGCCGACATCGAGAACAATTCTTTGATGGCGTCTTCCTTGACTCCGGCGAATTTCCACCACTGGCGTTCGAACGCCAGGATGTCGTGCTCGCGGCGGGTGAGCCCATCGGCGATGTCGGCGTCGTCCCCCGATTGGTTTGCCCGCGCCATGGCGCTGTCCATATTGGTTCCCCTGGACCCTTCCGGCGGATTCTCGAATTGCTCTGATGATGTGATTACGGGCATGTTTTGCGCGAATATTGAACCACGCCGCGAAGTCTGGCGGCGCGAACCCGGACCCGCGAGTCGCCGTATCGCCCAGGTTGTGACACCCCTAAGCTAGCCGACCATGGCAGTCGTACCCATCCGCATCGTGGGAGACCCGGTGTTGCACACACCGACGGATCCCGTGCCGGTCGCCGCCGACGGCTCGCTCCCGGCCGACCTGGCCGAGCTGATCTCCACCATGTACGACACCATGGACGCCGCCCACGGCGTCGGCCTCGCCGCCAACCAGATCGGCTACCGGCTGCGGGTTTTCGTCTACGACTGCGCCGACGACCGCGGGATCAGCGAGCGCCGACGCGGCGTGGTGGTCAATCCGGTCCTGGAAACCTCCGAGGTGCCCGAGACCATGCCCGATCCGGAGGCCGACGACGAAGGCTGCCTGTCGGTCCCCGGCGAGTCGTTTCCCACCGGCCGTGCGACGTGGGCGAAGGTGACCGGCCTGGACGGTCAGGGCAACCCGGTCGCGCTCGAGGGCACCGGTCTGTTCGCGCGGATGCTGCAGCACGAAACCGGGCATCTCGACGGCTTCTTGTACCTGGACCGCCTCGTGGGCCGGTACGCGCGCGGCGCCAAACGGGCCGTCAAGGCCCACGGCTGGGGCGTGCCCGGCCTGTCGTGGCTGCCGGGCGAGGGGCCGGATCCGTTCGGTCACTGATGGTCGGGTGGCCAGAGCCCGGAACGCGGGTGTCAGTGCGCTACCGGCGTGCGCGCGGTTCGGTCCCGCCGCTGACCGACGTGGTGGGGCACCTGCTGGCGGTCGAACCGGTGGTGCGGGTGCGGACGAAGACCGGCGCGGTCGTCGAGTTCGCACCCGGGGACGTCGTGGCGCTACGGGTACTGACCGACGCACCGGTACGTACGTCCCAGATTCGCACCCTTGAGCATGCGGCCGCGCTGGCCTGTCCCGGCGTCGAGCGCACCTGGCTGGACGGCTGGCTGCTGCGGGCCGCGCCCGGCGCCGGGTCGGAACCAAATTCCGCTGTGCCACTGGATTTTTCGGCTCAGGTAAGCGCCCTGCCCGCGATCGCCGACTGGTACCGGCGGCGCGGCCTGACGCCGCGGCTGGCCATCCCCGACCGCGTGCTGGCGCCGCCGCCAGGGCTCACGGCCGACCACACAGCACACGTCCTGGTACGCGACGTCTCCGGCATGGGCACCGGCGGACCCGTCCCGCCCATCGCCCTCACGGCCCGGCCGGACGACGCCTGGGTGCAGACGGCGGGGTGCGGGCTCACGGTGGAAACGCTTACCGCCGTCACCGCCGGCGAGTTGCGGTTCGGCGTGCAGCCGGGTGCGGCGGCCCGCGCCGCGGTGACCGACGCGCCCGACGGCACCCGCTGGGTGGGGCTGTGGGTGCCCGACGCCGGTGACGCGACCGCCGCCCACCGGGTGTGCGAGGCCCTGCTGGCCTGGGGCGCGGGGCGCGGCGCGACCCGCGGCTACGTCGCGGTCGCCGACGGCGACGCGCCCGGGCGGGCCGTGGCCGGCGCGCTGGGCTTCCGGGCTCACCACCGCCGGCGGTACTTCCCGGCCCGCGCCGCCGGCACCGCTACCGTTTAGGCATGCCCCACGGCACCGATGACGGCGCAGATGACGACAGTGGCCGGCTGCTGCGCCTGGCCACCTGGAACGTGAACTCGATTCGGACCCGCCTGGACCGCGTCGTGGACTGGTTGGCCCGCGCCGACGTCGACGTGCTGGCCATGCAGGAGACCAAGTGCGCCGACCACCAGTTCCCGACGCTGCCATTCGTCGAACTCGGCTACGAGGTCGCCCATACCGGCGTCAACCAGTGGAACGGCGTGGCGATCGCGTCGCGCGTCGGCCTCGAGGACGTGAGGGTCGGCTTCGACGGCCAGCCCGGCTGGAGCGCCAAGCCCGGGGTGGACCCCGCCCCGGAAGCCCGCGCCCTGGGCGCCACCTGCGCCGGTGTGCGGGTGTGGAGCCTCTACGTGCCCAACGGCCGCGCCGTGGGCGATCCCCACTACGTCTACAAGCTGGACTGGCTCGCGGCGCTGCGCGCCGCGGCGGCGGGCTGGCTGCGCGACGACCCTGCGGCACGGATCGCTCTGGTGGGCGACTGGAACATCGCCCCCACCGACGACGATGTCTGGAGCGCCGAATTCTTCGCCGGTGCCACCCACGTCTCCGAACCCGAGCGCCGCGCCTTCCAGGCCGTGCTCGACGCGCAGTTCACCGACGTCGTCCGGCCATTTACGCCCGGCCCCGGGGTGTACACCTACTGGGATTACACCCAGCTGCGATTTCCCAAGAGGCAGGGCATGCGCATCGACTTCATCCTCGCCTCGCCGGCGTTGGCGGGCCGGGTGAGCGCCGCGCAGATCGTTCGCGAGGAACGCAAGGGCAAAGGGCCCAGTGACCACGCCCCGGTGCTGGTGGATGTGCGCGACCACTGAGGCCGGGACAGGACCGGAATTGCCGCCCGACCGCTCGTTGTGATGCGCCGGCCAGTAGCGCGGGGGGCTTTTGTTTGAAAAGATGGTGGGAAAATTTTGTGCCGCTGTTTACTTTCCGTTCCACGGGTATACAGGCGACGTCAACCGGTCGCCGCGAGGACGACCAGAGATCAGGAGCCACCATGAGTGTCGTCGGCGGGGCAGCCCGAAGCGTAGGTAACACCGTCAACCGTGCGGCCGATGCTGCCACCGCCGCCGCGGGCGCCGTGGGCGGCGCGGCGGTGAACGGGATCGTCGGTGGCGTCACGGGTGCCGCCGAGGGCATCAAGCGCGGTGTCAGCTCGGGCAGCCATTCCACCCCGGCGGCGGCGCTGGCCATCGGTGCGCTCGGGGTCGCCGGCCTGGTCGAGTGGCCGGTGCTGCTGGCCGTGGGTGGGGGTGCGCTGCTGCTACACCGGATGCACCGCAAACCCGAACCGCCACCGAAGACGAACCTGACGCCGGTGCCGGGGGACGCCTCGCCGAAGAAGGCGGTGCCCCAGAACGCGGCCAAACCGGCGGCCAAGAAGACCGCCGGGCGCCGGGCAGGCGCAAGCGAACTGCGCAGCACCAACTAGTCGGGATCCCTTGAGCAGCCCTTGAGCAGCCCTTGAGCAGCCCTTGAGCATTGCCGTATCTCCTGTTCGAATACCGCTGCGCGTCCTGGTCGCCGGAGTCCGCACCACCACGGCTCTGGCCGGCGCCTGCCTGAACGTCGCGGCCATCCCGCTGCGCGAGGGCGCCCGGGCGATCTGGGCCGACCTGCCCCGCCCGACACCCGCTGACGCCGCGGTTCCCGTCGCGCAGCCGCCCGCCGACGGTGGGGTGCCGGTGATCAGCGCCGTAACAGTGGCCGCCAACGCGGCCGGGCTGGGCATCGCGCTGACCGGCCGAGCCCTGCACTGGCCGCGGGCCCCGATCGGGGTGCTGGCCGGCGTCGTCGCGGTCGACTACCAGCCCTGGCTGCGGCGGCTGATCGAGAACGCCATCGGCCGGCCCGCGACGGACACCGCGCTGACGCTGGCCGCGGTGGCCGCCGAGACCGTGACGCAGTCTCCGGGTTCGTTGGCGGTGGGTCTGCTCATGCAGTCGCTGCGGACCGCCGAAAGTCACGCCGAGGCGCGGGTCTGGCGCCGGTACGAAGCGTCCTTGGCGCGGGGCGCTGACCGGCCCGCGCGGCAGACGCGGCCCCCCGGGCGCCCGAGTGGCCCGGCCCGCCGTTTCGCGTTGATGCAGGCCGCCAGCGCCGGACTGATCGGCGCCACCACCCGCAGCGCGCACCTGGCCGCAACCGCGGTGCTGGTGACCACACCCAAGGCGACGCGCACCACACCCGAGGCCTTCGCCGCGGCGCTCGGACGAGGGCTGGCCGATCGGCACGCGGTGTTGACGCTGCGGCCTGACGCACTGCGTCGGCTGGATCGCGTCGACGCCATCGTCATCGACCCCCGGGCGCTGTGCACCAGCGACGTTCAGGTGGCGGGCGAGCCCGATCCCGCGGCCGAGGACCTGTTCCGTGGGGCCCACGCTCCGCTGGCGTCGGCGGTGGTCGCCGAGGCCCACCGGTCGGGGGCCGACCTGGTGTCGATCGACGTGGACATGCTGGGCGAGTTACGGCACGCGTTCGACGACCTGCGGCTGCCGAACGGCCGATCCCTCGACGACGCGCTGGCCGCCACGGTCGCCGAGCTGCAGAGCGCGGGCCGCACGGTGGCCGTGCTGTCCACGCCGCAGGGCCGTGCCCTGGCTGCCGCCGACGTGGCGGTGGGCCTGCTGCCGCCCCAGGACACCGATCCGCTGCCCTGGGAGGCCGACCTGCTGGTGCCCGACCTGGCGGCGGCGTGGCGGGTGCTGCTCGCCCTTCCTGCGGCCAGGCTCGCCGCCCGGCGCGGCGCCGGGATATCGGCCGGCGCCACGGCCATGGGATCGCTGTTGATGATCCCCGGCGTGCGCGGTCTGGGGCCGGGCCCGATCAGCACCGGCGCGGCGGCGGGGCTGCTGTCGGGTTACCTGCTGGCACGCGGGATCGTCGGCGCCGAGGAGCCCCGCCCCGGATCGGTCTACGACTGGCACGCGATGTCGGTGCAGCAGGTCCGCGCGCTGCTGCCCCCGCGCGCGCCGGAGCCGGCCGCCGGCGTCACCGCAAAGGCCGACACCCCGGCGCGCACGTTCCTTCAGTTTCTCGACGCAGTCCGCGCCGAGTTGACCGACCCGCTGACACCAGTGCTGGCGCTGGGCTCGGCGGCCAGCGCGGTGCTCGGATCGCCCGTCGACGCGGTGCTGGTCTTCTCGGTGCTGGCCGCGAACTCCATGCTGGCGGCCAGCCAGCGGCTGCGCGCCGAGAACCGTCTGAAACAGTTACTGGCCCAACAGATTCCACCTGCCCGCAAGGTTCTGACGGGGCCCGACGGGCAGCGGGCCCACACCGATGTCATCGCCGCGCAGCTGCAGCCCGGCGACCTGATCGAGGTGCGCACGCACGAGGTGGTGCCCGCCGACGCCAGGATCGTCGAGGAGAACGACGTCGAGGTCGACGAGTCGACACTGACCGGTGAGTCGCTGTCGGTGCACAAGCAGGTCGAGGCCACGCCCGGCGCCGACCTCGCCGAGCGCCGCTGCATGCTCTACGCGGGCACCACGCTGGTGACCGGCACCGCCATCGCCGTCGTGACCGCCGTCGGTGCCGACACCCAGGAGCGCCGCGCCGCCGAGCTGGTGTCCGCCGACATCTCCTCCGACGTGGGCCTGCAGCACCAGCTCAGCCGGCTCACCAACCGCGCCTTCCCGGTCAGCGTCACCGGCGGCGCAGTGGTCGGCGCACTGGGGATGCTGCGGCGCGCGGCCCTGCGCGAAGCGGTCGCCAGCGGAATCGCGATCGCCGTGGCCGCGGTCCCCGAGGGCATGCCGCTGGTGGCGACCCTCGCCCAGGCGGCGTCGGCGCGGCGGCTGACAAAATTCGGCGCGCTGGTCCGCGTGCCACGCTCGGTGGAGGCCCTGGGGCGCATCGACGTGGTGTGTTTCGACAAGACCGGCACGCTCAGCGAGAACCGGCTGCGCGTCGCGGAGGTCCACCCGGCGCCGGGACACTCCCGCGAGACGGTCCTGCGCTGCGCCGCGCACGCCGCCCCCGCGTCCAACGGCGACCCGCACGCACACGCCACGGACGCCGCCATCGTGGCTGCGGCAGCCGATGCTCTGGGGGCCCCGTCGGGGCTGCCGGCGCCCGACGCGCACCTACCGTTCCGGTCCGGCAGGTCGTTCTCGGCCTCGGTCACCGGTGGCGAGCTCACCGTAAAAGGGGCCCCCGAGGTGGTGCTGGCTGCCTGCGACGCCCCGGACCCCGGGCACGAGGTCGGCGAGCTGGCCGCGCGCGGGCTGCGGGTCATCGCGGTCGCGCGGCGAGAGCTCAGCCCGCAGCAGGCGCGGCGGATCCGCGACGACCCCGACGGCATCGCCGAACTCTGCACGCACGGATTGACCCTGGCCGGGTTGCTCGGCCTGTCCGACACGCCGCGCTCCGAGGCCGCCGACCTGCTGGACCAACTGCGGCGGCAGCAGGTCGGCGTCAAGCTGATCACCGGCGACCACCCGATCACCGCCACGGCCATCGCCACCGAGCTGGGGCTGCCGGTGAGCGCCGACCAAGTGATCAGCGGCGCCGAATGGGATGCCCTGTCGCGCAGGGACCGGGAACGTGTCGTGACCGAGCGGGTGATCTTCGCGCGGATGACACCGGAGAACAAGGTCCAGGTCGTGCAGACGCTGGAAGCCGGCGGCGTGCGGTGCGCGATGGTCGGCGACGGCTCCAACGACGCGGCCGCGATCCGCGCCGCCACCGTCGGCATCGGCGTCGTCGCCGGCGGCAGCGACCCGGCGCACCTGGCGGCCGACGTCGTGCTGGTCGACGCCCGCATCGAGGCCCTGGTGCACGCCATCGACGAAGGACGACAACTCTGGCAGCGGGTGCAGTCGGCGGTCTCGGTGCTGCTCGGCGGCAACGCCGGCGAGGTCCTCTTCGCGATCATCGGCAGCGCGCTGACGGGCACCTCGCCGCTGAACACCCGGCAACTGCTGCTGGTCAACATGATGACCGACGCGTTGCCGGCCGCGGCGCTTGCCGTCAGCAAGCCCAGGAGCCCCGTCGACCGGGGGCTACGCGGCCCCGACCAGCCCGCGCTGTGGCGCGCCGTCGCCATCCGCGGCACCACCACCGCCGCCGCGGCGACGGCGGCCTGGGCGATGGCCCGGGTCACCGGCCTGCCCCGACGCGCCTCCACCGTTGCGCTGGTGGCCCTGGTGGGCGCCGAGCTGGGCCAGACGCTGCTGGAATCCCACGCTCCGCTGGTCGTGCTCACCACGGTCGGGTCGATGACCACGATGGCGACCCTGATCAGCATCCCGGCGGTCAGCCAACTGCTCGGCTGCACTCCGCTGGATCCGCTCGGATGGGCGCAGGCTCTGGGAACCGCCGCTGCCGCGACGGTCGCCCTGGCCGCGGTGAACCGTGTTGCGGCGACACGGGGCAGCCCGGGCAGCCAGCCGCCGCCGACTGCCGACGCGCCGGTCCGGACCGAACCTCCACAATCCCCGCGCGCCACAGCAGCGCGTACAAATGCCTCAGGGGCACGGCGAGAACCGAAGCAACCGGCGAAACCAGCGGGTCTGCCGGAGTCTCAGTCCTCGACATGACCCCGACGGTGGCCGGGCGACCCGGCGGGGCGGGAAACTCCTCGTTACAGAAAGGCAAATGATGGCGGAAAAGAAGGCGCGCCGGGGAACGTCCCAACACGAGGCGGTTCAGAAGATCCGCGAGGGCGAGACGTTCGCCGTGAACCTGCCGATAATGGGCCAGGTGGAGATCCCCCGCCCGGAGCAACTGGCCTACTACGGCGGGCTGGCCGCCCTCGCCGCCTTCGAACTCATCGACTGGCCGGTTGCCCTCGTCATCGCCGCCGGCCACATCATGGCGAACAACCACCACAACCGGCTGCTGGAGGAACTCGGCGAAGCCATCGAGGAGGCCTGATCGGTTTCTCCCAGCTGCCCCGCCCGCCGACGTACCGGACGGGTCCGGGCGGGGGTAGCCTCGCGTGGGGGTCGCTCAACAGAACACACCGCGGGAGCGCACGACCAGTGCGCTGAGAGGACGGCTCGGGGCCGTCGACCGTACGAACCTGACCGGGTAATGCCGGCGTAGGGAGATGACAGGATGACCACAACCATCGAACCGTCCGTGACGACCGGCCCCATCGCCGGCAGCGGCAAGGCCTATCTCGACGTGGCGGCGCCCGACGGCGGGGCCACTCTGCGGGTTCCGCTGCGGCGGGTGGACCTGTCCACCGGGGACCACTTCGACCTCTACGACACCTCCGGCCCCTACACCGACCCCGCCGCGGTGATCGACCTGGCGGCCGGCCTGCCCGCGCGGCCCGGCGTGATCCGCGACCGCGGGACTCAGCTGCAGCGGGCCCGCGCCGGCCAGATCACCGCGGAGATGGCTTTCATCGCCGCCCGCGAGGGCATGTCCGCCGAACTGGTGCGCGATG
This sequence comes from Mycobacterium sp. TH-M116, assembly GCF_057473685.1. NCBI lineage: Bacteria > Bacillati > Actinomycetota > Actinomycetes > Mycobacteriales > Mycobacteriaceae > Mycobacterium > Mycobacterium sp. TH-M116. Next base: position 19,629 of record NZ_JBYCLC010000158.1, read on the forward strand.
AGGTTGCGCGCGGCCGCGCCGTGATCCCGGCCAACCACAACCATCCCGAGAGCGAGCCGATGATCATCGGCAAGGCGTTCGCGGTGAAGGTGAACGCCAACATCGGCAACTCGGCGGTGACCAGCTCGATCGCCGAGGAGGTCGACAAGATGGTGTGGGCAACCCGCTGGGGTGCGGACACCATCATGGACCTGTCCACCGGCCGCAACATCCACGAGACCCGCGAGTGGATCCTGCGCAACTCCCCCGTGCCAGTCGGCACGGTGCCCATCTATCAGGCGCTGGAGAAGGTCAACGGAGATCCGACCGAGCTGACATGGGAGATATACCGCGACACCGTCATCGAGCAGTGCGAGCAAGGCGTGGACTACATGACCGTGCACGCCGGCGTGCTGCTGCGGTACGTGCCCC
>NZ_JBYCLC010000159.1:0-1575 GCF_057473685.1 Mycobacterium sp. TH-M116
CGGCATGATGCCAGGGTGACCTACCGTTCGCCGTCCCTGGCCGAGGTCATCGCCACGTTGCGGGTCGACCGCAAAGACGACCGGCATTTCGTCGCCGCCCAGCTGGACAACCCGGCGCACCACATCGTCGGCGGACATATCGCCGGGCAGGCGCTGATGGCCGCCGGGCTGACCGCGCCCGGCCGCACGCCGCACAGCATCCACGTCTACTACGTGCGCGCCGGGGACGCCCGGCTGCCGGTCGACCTGCACGTCGACGTGGCACGCGACGGCGGCACGCTCTCGACCCGGCAGGTCACCGCGCGTCAGGATGGCCAGATCCTGCTGGAGGCGCTCGCGTCGTTCAGCGTGCCGGTCGAATCGCTCGACTACCAGCAGCCGATGCCCGAGGTGCCCGACCCGGACACGCTGTCGCCGGTGCAGGAGCAGCTGGCCGCCTATGCCGACGAGCTGGGCGGGCACTGGGTCAGGAAAGCGCCGTTCGAGCTTCGCTACGTCGATGCACCGCCGCGGCTCTCCATCGAGGCGCCCACACCCTCGCCCCGCATCCGCATGTGGTGGCGGCCAACCGAACCCGTGCCGGACGACGAGATGCTGCACTGCTGTCTGCTGACCTATCTCTCTGGGACGACGATGCTCGAGACCGCCCTCGCGATGCGGCGTGCCACGCCGCCGACCATCTTCAACGCGCTGATCGACCACGCGCTGTGGTTTCACCGCCCGGTCGACGTGTCCGATTGGGTGCTCTCCGATCAGGTTTCGCCCAGCGGGGTCGCGGGGCGCGGGCTTGCGACGTCGACCATGTACAACCGCGCCGGCCAACTGGTCTGCATTGCCACCCAGGAGCTCTATTTCGGCCGGGGCAAGGGCTGAGAACGATAGGGTCGAGCGGTGACCATCGGCTACGACGACGCACTGCGGGAACGGATCCGTGCGCACGTGGCTCATCACGAGCGCCGCACCGTGGCCGACCCGAGCAAGCGGCGCGCGGCCGTCGCGGTGGTGCTCGTCGACTCCGAGGCCGGCGAGGACCGGGTGGATCCGGCACCGGTGGACGAGTGGATCGGCGGGCGGCCCATGCCGGAGGCCAACCTCGACGGCCGCATGGTCGACGTCTCGGGTGGTGCCGCGTTCCTGCTGTGCCGCAGGGCTATTCGGCTGTCGTCACATTCGGCACAGTGGGCCCTGCCAGGCGGCCGCCTCGACCGTGGTGAAACGCCGGTCGACGCCGCGCTGCGGGAGCTGCACGAGGAGGTCGGCATCGCGCTGCCCGAGTCGGCCGTGCTGGGGCTGCTCGACGACTACCCGACGCGGTCGGGCTATGTGATCACCCCGGTGGTGATCTGGGGTGGCGGCCGGCTCGATCCGCGACCGGCGCCCGAGGAGGTGGTCGCGGTCTACCGGGTGGGGCTGCACCAACTGCTACGCGACGACTCGCCGCGGTTCGTCTCCATCCCGGAAAGTCCCCGCCCGGTCGTACAGATCCCGTTGGGCAATGACCTCATCCACGCGCCGACGGGTGCGGTGCTGCTGCAACTGCGGTGGCTGGGCCTGGAAGGGCGCCACGACCCGGTT
>NZ_JBYCLC010000160.1:0-8135 GCF_057473685.1 Mycobacterium sp. TH-M116
CCGCCGACGGTCGGGGCCTTCTCGAAGACCTCCACCGAGGCGCCGGCGACCGCCGCCGCCAGTGCAGCGGTGAGCGCGGCGGCGCCGCTGCCGAGCACGACAACGTCGACCTCGTGGTCCCAGGACATGGACGGTCATCCCTTCAGCTCAGAACCTCGGACAACTGCTTGGCGGCGGTGATGACCGCTTCCTTTCCGCGCATCACGACGTCTTCCCGGTGGGAGATGAGGTTGATGCAGGTCGGCGGGGACGGGGCGCGCCGGCGCACCGCCACCGCCAAACCATAGGTGTTGGGCTCGATCTCGCCGTACGTCGTCACCCACCCGCGCTCCCGGGCGCGGGCGACCAGATCGCGTTCCCCCGGGCGCGGCGGCATGCTCGCCAGCAGGGCGATGCCCGCGGCGCCCCGGTCCAGCGGGTAGCGGCTGCCCTCGTGGAACGAAAGTTGGTAGGCGACATGGCTTGGCACGATCACCGCGACCGCCACCTGCTGATCGCCCTCGGCGATGAGCAGTGACACGGTGGTGCCCAGGTCGTCGGCCAGCGCGCGCAGCGTCGGCAGGCAGAGTTGGCGCACGTTGCGGTCGAAGGACGCGCCGAGGACCGCGAGCCCGGCCGCGGGCCGGTAACGCCCGTCGTCCCCCTTGGCCACCAGGCGGAATTGGGCCAGCGTCGACAGCAGCCGGTAGGCGATGGTGCGGTGCACCCCGATCTGGTCGGCGAGCTGTTGCACCGTCAGCCCGCCCGGGGAGTCGGCTACCAGCTGCAGCGCGGTCAGTCCCCGGGCCAGTGTCTGAGAACCCGTCCCGGAACCTGTCACAGCCTTGACAGACCCGGACGCGAGAGCGAAGCTCTATATATAACGCACATTAATGTGCGATATTAGCACATCGCATTGGCGACACGCGAGAACGACATTTCCCACCGTCTGAGGCCGGAGAGGAACCGTGACGGAGTTCGAGAGCATATGGAGCGATCTCCAGGGCATCCCGTTCGAGCAGGGTTACCTCGACGCGCAGGGAGTGCGCACCCGTTATCTGCGGGCCGGCGACCCGGGCATGCCGGTGCTGATGCTGCTGCACGGGTCGGGCGGCCACGCCGAGGCCTACGTCCGCAACCTGGGGGCGCACGCGGAGCACTTCTGGACCTGGTCGATCGACATGCTGGGCCACGGCTACACCGACAAGCCGGGCCACCCGCTGGAAGTGGCCCACTACGTCGAGCACCTGATGGCGGCGCTGCGCACCATCGGCGCCGAACGTGCCTGCCTGAGCGGTGAGTCGCTCGGTGGCTGGGTGGCGGCCCGCGCGGCCGCCGACCATCCCGACGTCGTGGACCGACTGGTGCTCAACACCGCCGGCGGCTCCCAGGCCGACCCGGAGGTGATGCGCCGGATCGTCACGCTGTCCATGGCGGCCGCCGAGAACCCGAGCTGGAAAACCGTGCAGGCGCGGATCAAATGGCTGATGTCCGACAAGTCCAAGGGCTACGACGATCTGGTCGCCAGCCGCCAAAGGGTATATCGGCAACCGGGATTCGTCGGCGCCATGCGCGACATCATGGCGCTGCAGGACCCCGAGATCCGGGCGCACAACATCCTCGGCCCAGCCGAATACGGTTCGATCGCCGCGCCGACGCTGGTGCTGTGGACCAGTGACGACCCGACCGCCGACGTGACCGAGGGCCGGCGCATCGCGTCAATGATTCCCGGTGCGCGATTCGAGCTGATGCCTGGCTGCGGTCACTGGCCCCAGTACGAGGACCCCAAGACGTTCAACCGCCTGCACCTCGATTTCCTGCTGGGTCGGTGATGGCCGGCGCGACGCACGATATGGACGTCGACGTCGTCGTGGTCGGTGCGGGCCCGGTCGGCCTGACGCTGGCGAACATCCTCGGCCTGCAGGGGGTCCGCACGTTGGTGGTCGACGAACGGGACAGCCTCATCGACTACCCCCGAGGGGTCGGGCTGGACGACGAGGGGCTGCGCACCTTCCAGTCTCTCGGCCTGGTCGACCGCGTCCTGCCGCACACCGTGCCGAATCAGATCCTCCGCTTCGTCGACGCCAAGCGCCGGGTGCTGGCCGAGATGGCGCCACCCGACGCGCGGTTCGGCTGGCCGAAGCGCAATGGGTTCGTGCAGCCGCTCGTCGATGCCGAATTGCTGCGCGGGCTCGACAGATTCGAGCACGTTGACGTGTGGTGGCAACGGCCCATGACGGCGTGCCGGCAAGACGCCGACGCGGTCACCGTCGATCTGGGCGGCGAAGCCAACCATGACGGCGGCAGGTCCAGCGTGCGGGCGCGTTACCTCGTCGGCTGCGACGGCGGCCGCAGCACGACGCGCCGCATGATGGGGGTTTCCTTCGACGGCACGACGTCGTCGACGCGGTGGCTGGTCGTCGACATCGCCAACGACCCGCTGGGCCACCCGAACAGCGAGGTCGGCGCCGACCCCGAACGCCCCTACGCATCGATCTCGATCGCGCACGGAATCCGCCGCTTCGAGTTCATGATTCACGAAGACGAGTCCGACGAACAGGCCGAGGATCCGGCGTTCCTGACGCGGATGCTGGCACGCATGGTGCCCCACCCCGACCGCGTGGACGTGATCCGTCGCCGCGTGTACACCCATCACTCCCGCATCGCCGGCGCGTTCCGCGGTGGCCGGTTGCTGTTGGCCGGAGACGCCGCGCACCTGATGCCGGTCTGGCAGGGACAGGGCTACAACAGCGGAATCCGCGACGCGTTCAATCTGGGATGGAAACTCGCAGCGGTGGTGCGCGGCCTGGCCGACGACAAATTGCTGGACACCTACGACGTCGAGCGCCGCAGGCACGCGCGCGCGATGATCGACCTGTCCACCATGGTCGGTCGCGCCATCTCCCCGACCAACCGCCGGGTGGCCGGCGTGCGGGACCTGGTGGTGCGGTCGGCGTCGGTCGTGCCCACGCTGAAGCGCTACGTGCTGGAGATGCGGTTCAAGCCGATGCCGCGTTACGACCAGGGCGCGGTCGTGCATTCCGGGCCCGCCCGCGCCGACTCTCCGGTCGGCACCCTGTTCATCCAGCCCCGGGTCGACACCCGCACCCGCCACGATGTCCTGCTGGACGACGTGCTGGGCACCTGGTTCGCCGTGCTGTGCTGGAACAACAACCCCCGCAAGATCCTCGGTGAGACCGCGTTCGGGCACTGGAAGGCCTTGGGCGCATGCTTTTTCGCCCTTCGCCCCGTGACCCAGCTGCACTGGGAGGGGCACGACGATCCCGACGTCGTGGTCGTCGGAGACCGCAGCGGCGGACTCAAGTCCTGGTTCGACACCCATGAGGAATCGGTGTTGTTCCTGCGTCCCGATCGGTGCGTCGCCGCGGCCTGCATCGCACAGCGGGCCCCCGAGCTGAGCGCGGCACTTCTCGACGTCCTCACCCTCACGCCGGGAGGGGGTGAGGTCCAAAGTGACGCTGGCTCTGTGCTGTATGTCGCACAGCCCGCTGCTGAATCTTCCGGGACCGTCGCAGGCCCTGCTTGACGACATCGACGGCGCGATCACGCAGGCGCGGGCATTCGCCGACGAGTTCGACCCCGAGCTCGTCGTGATCTTCTCCCCGGATCACTACAACGGTTTCTTCTACAAGGTGATGCCGCAGTTCTGTATTGGCATGAGCGCCAACGGCGTCGGCGACTACGGCACCCACGCGGGCCCGTTGGACGTTCCCGAGGGCCTGGCGTTCGACTGCGCCACGGCCGTACTCGACGCGGGCGTCGACGTCGCGGTGTCGGCCAGCATGGACGTCGATCACGGCACCGTCCAGCCGCTGGAGAAGCTCTTCGGCGACGCGGTCGCACGCCCGGTGATACCGATCTTCGTCAACGGCATCGCCGTGCCGCTGGGTCCGCTGCACCGTTGCCGCGCACTCGGTGCGGCGGTCGGGTCCTACCTGGCCGGCCTCGACCGGCGGGTGCTGGTGATGGGGTCCGGCGGCCTGTCCCACAGCCCCCCGGTGCCGGCGCTGGCGACCGCCTCGGCGGCGGTGCAGGAGCGCATCGTGCACGGCCGTCCGATGAGCCCCGAGCAGCGGCAAGCCCGGCAGGCGGCCGTGATCGAGGCGGCCAGAGACTTCGCGGGCGGTGCGAGCGACCTGCAACCGCTCAACCCCGTGTGGGACCACCGCTTCCTCGAAATCGTTGACGGTGGACAGCTCGCCGACCTCGACCAGTGGTCGAACTCGTTCGTCGCGCACGAAGGCGGCGGCTCCGCGCACGAGATCAGGACGTGGGTGGCGGCGTTCGCCGCCCTGGAAGTCGTGGGCCCGTACCGGACCACCGTGCGCTACTACAAGCCGGCTCCCGAACTGATCGCCGGATTCGCAATCAGAACGGCGGTGCCGCAATGACCGCCCCGTCACCGGAAGGCTTCGACCGGATCGTCGACGTGCTCGTCGTCGGATCCGGCGGCGGAGGCATGACGGCGGCTTTGACCGCGCATGCGTCCGGCCTGGACGCGCTGTTGATCGAAAAGTCCTCTTACTTCGGCGGTTCCACCGCGCTGTCCGGGGGCGGGATCTGGGTGCCCGGCGCGCCGGCGCAACGCCGGGAGGGATACGCACCCCCGCCCGAGGGCGTCGTCGAGTACCTGCAGAACATCACCGACGGCCTCGTCGCCGAGGCGCGGATACGCCAGTACGTCGACTCGGCGCCGCGGATGCTGGAATTCCTCGAAAGGCAATCCGGGTGGCTCGAGTTCGTCTGGAAGCCGGGCTATGCCGACTACTACCCGGAACTGCCCGGTGGCTCCGAACTCGGCAGCACCATCAACGTCCCACCCATCGACCTGAGGACGTTGGGGCCCGACGAACAGACCCTGCTGCAGCCGTTGGCGCTGGCACCCAAGGGTATTTGGCTGGGCCCCAAGGAGCTTCGGTCCTTCTACCGCGTCAGGCAGTCCTGGGCGGGAAAAGTCGTGCTGCTGAAACTGATCACGCGCATGGTCCGCGCGCGGGTCCTCGGCGAACGGATCGCGGCGATCGGCCAGTCCCTGGCGGCCCGCCTGCGGCTGGCGCTGCGCGACAGTGGGATACCGCTGTGGCTGGATTCGCCGATGGTGGAGTTGCTCACCGAAGCCGACGGCACGGTGACCGGCGCGCTGGTGGAGCGGGCCGGGACAACCCAGCGGATCGGCGCGCGGCGGGGCGTCATCCTGGCATCCGGGGGCTTCGACCACGACCTCGCCTGGCGCAAGGAAGCACTCCCGGTGATCGAGCAGGATTGGAGCTTCGGCAACCCTGCCGCCATGGGCGACGGGATCCGCGCGGGTGAAAAGGTCGGCGCGGCGACCGAATTGCTCGACGAGGCCTGGTGGTTTCCGGCGATCCAATGGCCGGACGGGCGCATGCAATTCATGCTGAACGAGCGGATGATGCCGGCGCAGTTCATCGTCAACGGGGCGGGGCGGCGCTTCATCAACGAGGCGGCGCCCTACATGGACTTCGGTCACGCCATGATCGACGGCCAGAAGTCCGGGGTCACCCACATCCCCTGCTGGCTGATCACCGATCACCGCTCGTTCAACCGCTATGTCGTCGGCGGCCACCTGCCGATCCCGAAGATTCCCTTCGCGCCGGTGCCCACCGGGCGCAGGATTCCGGCGGCCTGGCTGGAATCCGGCGTCGTCAAAGCCGCGACGGGATGGGCGGACATGGCGGCCAAGATCGGCGTCCCCGCAACCGAACTCGCCGAAACCGCGCGCCGGTTCAACGAACTCGCGCGCCGGGGCCACGACGACGATTTCCACCGGGGCGACAGCGTCTACGACAACTACTACGGTGACCCCACGCTGCCCAACCCCAACCTGTATCCGCTGGGCGATCCGCCGTACTACGCGTTTCGGATCGTGCTGGGCGACCTGGGGACCTCGGGTGGGCTGCGGGTCGACGAACATGCCCGGGTCCTGCGGCCGGACGGCACCGCCGTGCGCGGGCTGTATGCGGTGGGCAACACCTCCGCGCCGGTCATGGGCCGCAGCTACGCCGGCGCTGGGGCGACCATCGGCCCGGCCATGACCTTCGGCTTCGTCGCGGCGAAACACTGCGCCGCACAAGGGGCCGAGCGAACCGCTAATTCTCATAGGAGGTAATCGATGAAAATTTCACTGTTCTACGAGTTCGCCCTGCCGCGGCCGTGGGCGCCCGACGACGAGCGGGTCATGCTGCAGGACTGCCTGGACGAGGTCGAGGCGGCGGACAAGGCGGGCTTTTCCACCGTCTGGCTCACCGAGCACCACTTCCTCGAGGAGTACTGCCACTCGACCGCGCCGGAGATCTTCCTGGCCGCCGCCAGCCAGCGGACCAAGAACATCCGGTTGGGCTTCGGCATCATGCACCTGCTGCCCGCGGTCAACCATCCCGCCCGGGTGGCCGAACGCGTCGCCACCATCGACCTACTCTCCAACGGGCGCGTCGAGTTCGGCACCGGGGAAGGCTCCTCCGTCGGTGAACTCGGCGGCTTCGACGTCGACCCCGCCGACAAGCGCGCCCAGTGGGAGGAGTCCCTCGAGGTCGCCATCCGGTGCATGATCGAGGAGCCGTTCACCGGCCTCAAGGGTGAGCAGATCCAGATGCCGCCCCGCAACGTCATCCCCAAGCCGATGCAGAAGCCGCATCCCCCGGTCTGGGTCGCCTGCACCCGGCCGGCCAGCGTTCAGATGGCGGCCCAGAAGTGCATCGGCGCACTCAGTTTCGCCTACACCGGCCCCGGACCGCTCACCGAGCGGGTCAGCGGCTACTACAAGGAGTTCGAGGAGAACGGCGTGCCCATCACGCCGCAGATCAACCCGAACATCCTGGCCATCGGCGGTGACCTGTCGATGATGGTCGCCAAGACCGAGGAACAGGCGCTGCAGCGACTCGGACAAGGTGGCGGCTTCTTCTCGTTCGGGATCATGCACTACTACCTGACCGGGATGCACACCCCCGGTCGGACCGGGGTGTGGCAGCGCTACCTCGAAGAGGTCGAGAAGGACCCGACGCTGGCCTACGGTCCCGGCCGCGGCGCGATCGGAACCCCCGCCATGGTGCGGGAATTCCTGCGCGGCTACGAGCAGAGCGGCGTCGACGAGATCATCCTGCTGCTCAACCCGCGCAGCCACGAGGGCACCATGGAGTCCATCGAGCTGATGGGCAAAGAAGTGCTGCCCGAGTTCATCGAGCGCGACGCCAAGGCGGTCGCCGACAAAGCCAAACGTCTCGATCCGGTCATCGCGAAGGTGGAGGCGCGCCGGCCGGGGTCCAACGCACCGCAGTTCGACGAGACCTACGCCTTCGGTGGCCTGCCCACCGGCCGCGACAAGTTCACAGCCAGTGAGATCCCCGAGGCCATGGCGGAGATCAGCGAGGGCCGCGTGCAGGCGGCGCAGCGCGCCAAGGAGCAGCGCAAGTGATCCCGGAAGCCGACTGAGGTTGGCAGAGATCGACGGGCTGTGGCGCTACGACGGCCGCCGGGCAGTGGTCACCGGCTGCGCGTCGGGCATCGGCCAACACGTGGTGCGCCAGCTCACCGAACTCGGCGCCGAGGTGATCGGCCTCGACAAACGGCGACCGGCCCTCGAGCTCAGCGCATTCCACGAGGTCGACCTCGCCGAGCCGGACTCGATCGACCGGGCTGTGGCGAGTGTCGGCGGGCGGGTCGACGCGCTGTTCAACGTCGCCGGGGTGTCCTCGGGCATCGGTGACCCGCCGCTGGTCGTCGCCATCAACTTCCTGGGCCTGCGGCATGTCACCGAGGCGCTTATCCCGCTGATGGGCGCGGGTTCGTCCATCGTGAGCGTGTCCTCGCTGGCCGCCGCGGGCTATCGCGAGCATCTGCGGTCGGTGGCGCCGCTGCTGAACAGCGCGACGATGCGGGAGGGCATCGCCTGGTGTCGCGACCACCCCGACGAACTGGCCGGCGGGGGCTACCGGTTGTCCAAGGAAGCGGTCATCCTGTACTCCATGCACAGCGCCACACGGCTCGGGGCCCGGGGCATCCGCATCAACTGCACCGGCCCGGGTGTCACCGAGACGCCGATCCTCGATCAGCTGCGTAGGGCATACGGGCAGGGCTTCCTCGACGACATCCCCAAGCCGTTGGGACGGGTTTCCGGG
>NZ_JBYCLC010000161.1:0-6534 GCF_057473685.1 Mycobacterium sp. TH-M116
GCACGTGATCGCCCAACACCACTCCGACATGCTGGCTCTCAAAGCCAAGGTCGTGGTGCTGGCCGCCGGCGCACTGGCCACCCCACTGCTGCTACTCGAGTCCCGCACCGGGCAGTGGCCCAACGGCCTGGCCAACGGCTCCGACTGGGTCGGGCGCAACCTGATGCGCCATCTCATGGACTGGATCGAGCTCTGGCCAGAACGCGGCTGCACGATCACGGCCGAAAACAAGGAGATCGGGCTCAACGACTTCTACTTCTGGGAGGGGCAGAAATATGGCACCCTCCAGTCGGCCGGCGCGATGGCCAATCTCGCATCCCTGGACATGTTCGTCAACCAGCCCGGCTGGCAGCCAAGGATGCTGCGCATGATGAGCCCGGCGGTGCGACCGATCTACGATCGCTTCTTCAACGGTGGGCTGGTGCTTGTCCCGATGATGGAAGACCTGCCGTATCTGGACAATCGCGTCCTGCCCAGCGATCGACCCAGCACTGACGGTCGCCAACGGCTGCAACTTCACTATCGATTACACCCCAGTGAGACCCAACGCCGCCGGGTGTTCATCCGGCAGATCAAAGAAGTGTTGAAGCCGTTTCGCACGCTGACATTGCGGACCGGCGCGAACAACTCGACCCTCGGCCATGTCTGTGGCACCTGCCGCTTCGGTACCGATCCCACGACCAGCGTGCTCGATCCCCACAACCGGGCGCACGAAGTCGACAATCTCTATGTCGTCGATGCGTCGTTCTTTCCCTCCAGCGCCGGCTTGAACCCCAGTTTGACCGTCGCGGCCAACGCCCTGCGGGTGGCCGAGCACGTGAACCAGACGCATTTCCCCAGCTGAACGGTCGGGGTGTTCAGCCAACACACTCGAGCCGGGCGAAATCTTCCACACGATCAGCGGCGTCCGCAACGCTCTCGGCGGGTCGGGTCATCCGGGTGGCCATCTCGCGGGCGCGGGTCGCATAGTCCGGGGCCAGGATCCGACGCAGATCTGCGACCAGCGATTCCTCGGTAGCGCTCGAAAAGCGCCGCGCGTTACCCACCTTCAGCCGTTTGATCGCAGCTCCCCACATCAGCTGAACGTCTGCCATCCAGAGGATCAACGTGGGCACGCCGGCGCGCAGGCCTGCGGCCGTGGTGCCCGCGCCGCCGTGGTGGACGACGGCACGACAGGCGGGAAAGATCGCCGCGTAATTCACCTGGCCCACCACTTTGACGTGGTCGGAGTGAGCGGCGCTGCTGAAATCGGTCCAGCCGGCGCAGACCAGTGCCCGCTCGCCCAGTCGCGCACACGCGGCACCGATCATGGCAAGCGTATCGGCGGGAGATTCGACCGGGATGCTGCCGAACCCGAAACAAATGGGCGGCGTTCCCGCGGCGATCCACGAAGCGACGTCGTCATCGGCGCCCGTCGCCAACTCCATCGTCAACGTGCCGACGAAGGGCCGTTGGGCCGGCGTCCGCTCATTCCATTGCGCCCATTCGGCCGCCAGACCCGGGAAGCACACCACGTCGTAGGCCTGGATCTCCAGCGCTCCTCGTTCCGCAATGCGTTGCGGCGCGGGACGAGTCGCCTTCGGAAGGCCGAGGTGGCGGCGCTGGGCGTCCTGGACTTTCCGCACTCCCCGCCACACCAACCGCTCGTAGACCGTCATCGCCGAACGGATCAACGGCGCCGGCAGGAACGGAACCAGGTGACCATTGACCCGTATCGGGAACCACAGCAGCGTGGCCAAGGGAATGTCGCGATACTCCGCGACATTGAGCGCGAGTTCCTGGTAGCTCATGCCGGTGAGCAACAGGTCGGCTCCTTCGGCGAGCGCCGTCAGCGTCGTGCTCATCTCCGCCCAGCGCTGGGTGCCCGGCTCCCGAGCTTCGCGCAGCAGCCTCTTCACCTCCTGGATTCTCCAGAAGTTGCGGAAGAATCGCGCCCAGAAGTTGCGCGTCGATTCCAGCCACGCCTGCATGTCGGGTCCGTAGGCAACCGCTGCGAGCCCAACCGACTCGGCGAAGCCAACCAGGTCGGGCGGGACGGCCACACACACGTCGTGCCCTCGGCGCAGCAACTCCCGACCGACCGCGATGCCGGGCTCGACATCGCCGCGAGTTCCATAGAACGCCAGCACAAACTTCATCGCGCGATTTCGGCCTCTCGTTCCCCCAGTACGCGTTCTGTGAAATGAAGGCGGCAGATCACGTCCACAGCTCAGCCGCACCGCAGCATAACCCGTTTCCGACACGGTCACGGCTGAGGCTGCGGCCAGTGCCGCTGCCGGACACCACCCTGAGAAGTTCCTTAAATCCCGGCCCGATGCTGTGGGCCACCGGTAGGGTTTGGAACCGTAATTGAACTCGTGTCAGCTAGGGTGGTGCGGTGGTTTGGGGCAGTGTGCGCGATGTTGAGCCGGCGTGGCCCGATGTCCCCGTCGACAGCGGCCAAGACCCCGCTCCACGCCGCAGGCGCCGGCGTGTTTTTCGGCGACGTCCTGGCCAACCGCCGACTGCACCTCGGGCACAAGGTGGCGACGGAAAGAATCGCCGGAATTCGGGATCTGTGATTCCGCGGGTTCTGCGGCGGCTGTGGATACCGCTGGTCGTCCTGGTCGTGGTCGCTGTGGGAGGAATGACTGTGTCGCGACTGCACGGCCTTTTCGGCTCTGAAAAGAACCTTTCATACTCCGACACCAGAGCCGACAACAAGCCCTACAATCCGCAGCGCCTCACATACGAGGTATTCGGACCGCCGGGGGCCGTGGCTTTGATCAGCTATTTCGGCGCCAACGGTGATCCGCAGCATGTTCAGGGGGTAAGCCTGCCGTGGTCATACGAATTCGCGATCACCGCAGCCACGGGCATGCGAAGTGTCGCGGCGCAGGGTGACCTCGACAGTATCGGCTGCCGCATCAAGCTCGACGGAGTGGTCAAAGCCGAGAAGATCGCGCACGCGGTGAGCGCCTTTACGTCGTGCACGCTGAACCCCGCATGAGCAACCATCAGCTACCCAACACGCGACCATTGGTAGCGAGGACCATCCGTCGATTTTCGGTCCTCGTCATCCTGGCCTGGCTGGCGATCATCGGTTTCTTGATGATCGGTGTCCCCTCGCTGGAGCAGGTCGAAAGCGAGCATTCGGTCTCGCTCAATCCCACAGATGCGCCGTCCGTCAAGGCGGCAGAGCGCATGAACGAGGACTTCAAGCAATCCGACCAACCCGGCCGTTCTGATCAATCAAATTCCGGCGGTGTGGCGACGATCGTTTTGGAGGGGCAACAACCCCTTGGCGCCGATGCCCACAAATACTACGACAGCTTGATTTCTCAGTTAAAAGACGACCCGAAACATGTGGCCCACGTCCAGGATTTCTGGGGCGATGAATTAACCAGACACGCCGCGCAAAGCGTTGACGGTAAGGCCGCATATGTTCAAGTGGTTCTCGTCGGCAACTCGGGTCAGACCGCGGGCAACGACGCGGTCGAAGCCGTTCAGCGCATCGTCGCCCGGACGCCGGCACCGCCGGGAGTAAAGGCCTATGTCACCGGGCCTGCGGCGATCAATGCCGATATGAGCCACAGCGGTGACAGAACCGTCGCCACGATCACCGCGGTGAGCATCGTGGTCATCTTCGTCACACTACTTCTCGTCTACCGTTCGATCATCACGGTGATTCTGCTGCTGCTGGTGGTCGGCATCGAATTGCAAGTGGCCCGCGGAATCATTGCATTCATCGGCCATTACGCGGGTATCGGCCTCACCACGTTCGCCGTTAATCTGCTGGTGTCCCTGGTGATCGCCGCTGGAACCGACTACGGGATATTTTTCATAGGCCGCTACCAGGAGGCGCGCCAGGCCGGCCAGGACAGGGAAACGGCGTACTACACCACATATCACGGGGTCGCCAAGGTCATCGTGGCCTCGGGCCTGACGATCGCCGGAGCGCTTTTCTGCCTGATCTTCACGCGGCTGCCCTCTTTCAACGTGCTGGCCGTCCCGTGTGCGGTGGGCGTGTTGGTCGCCGTCGCTGTCGCGATCACGCTGATTCCGGCCGTGCTCACCGTCGGGAGCCGTTTCGGTTTGTTCGAGCCCAAGCGGACAATCAACCCTCGCGCATGGCGGCGGGTGGGCACGGCAATCGTTCGATGGCCCGCGCCGATTCTCGTCGCCACATTGGCGGTCACCCTTGTCGGACTCTTGACGCTGCCTGGCTACAGACCCAGCTACAACGACCAGAAATACATCCCCAAAGACATCCCCGGCAATTTGGGGTACGAGGCGGCGGCACGACATTTCCCCCCGTCGACAATGATGACGCCCGAGCTCCTCATGGTCGAAACCGATCACGATCTGCGCAATCCGGCCGATTTTCTGGTCTTGGAGAAACTGGCCAAAGCTGTTCTGGCCGTGCCGGGCGTGTCGACGGTTCAGGCCGTAACACGGCCCGAGGGAACCCCGATCAAGCACACGACGATACCGTATTTCCTCAGCATGCAGGTCGCCGGTCAGCAGCAATTCTTGTTTTTCCAGAATGCTCGCCTCGAGGACATGCTCAAGCAGGCCGACATGCTGGCGGAAGCGATCAGCATCACGCGACACCTCTATGAGCTGACGAAGCTGATGGTCACCACGACGCACGACATGGTCGCCACAACACATGCCATACAGAACCTCACCAACGACCTGCGCAGTCATATTTCGGATTTCGAGGATTTCATCAGGCCGATCCGCAGTTACTTCTATTGGGACAAGCACTGCTACGACATTCCCATCTGCCTTTCGCTGAGAAGTATTTTCGATTCGCTCGACGGCATCGACGAGGTTGCCGACAAGCTGGGCGACGTGGTTGTGGACCTCGATCAGATCGACGTCCTCCTGCCGCAGATTCTCGCCCAGTTTCCCGAGATGATCGCGATCATGGAGAGTTCGCGGACCATGCTGCTCACCATGCACAGCACCATGTCCGGAGTCCTTGGAAACATGAGCGACGACAACGGTAACGGGACTGCCATGGGCAGGGCGTTCGACACCGCTCAAAACGACGATTCGTTCTACCTGCCACCGGAAGCCTTCAAAGACAAGGACTTCCAACGAATCATGAAAATATTCTTGTCCCCGGACGGGAAGAGCGCCCGGATGCTCATTCTGCAAAAGGGCGATCCCGCGTCACCCGAGGGCATTTCCCGCGTCGACCCGATCAAAAGCGCGGCCGAGGAAGCCCTCAAGGGAACACCCCTGGAATCCTCGAAGATCTATCTCTCGGGCACCGCAGCGGGCGTGCGGGACGTGGTGCAGGGGTCGACCTATGATCTCATGATCGCAGGCGTCGCGGCGCTCTGCCTCATCTTCATCGTCATGCTGGTCATGACTCGAAGTTTTATCGCCGCACTGGTGATCGTGGGTACGGTATTGCTTTCGCTGGGTGCGTCTTTCGGGCTCTCCGTGTTCGTCTGGCAGGATTTGCTCGGAATCCAAATACACTGGTCAGTTCTCGTGATGTCGGTGATCGTCCTTTTGGCGGTGGGGTCTGACTACAATTTGTTGCTGGTCGCCCGAATGAAAGAGGAAATAGGAGCCGGCATCCACACCGGCATCATTCGCGCCATGGGTGGCACCGGCAAAGTCGTGACGAATGCCGGGCTGGTGTTCGCGTTCACCATGGGGTCCATGCTGGTCAGCGATCTGCGCGCGATCGGGCAGGTGGGCACGACAATCGGACTGGGTCTGCTGTTCGACACGCTGGTCGTGCGCGCGTTCATGACCCCGTCCATCGCCGCGCTGCTGGGGCGCTGGTTCTGGTGGCCGCAACAAGTGCGCCCCCGCCCGGCCAGTTCCTTGCTTCGACCTACAGGGCCCCGTCCATTGGTTCGTGCCTTGCTGCTGAGATAGCGGCAGTCAGTGGCGGATTCTCAGTTCAGGACACGACCGGTAACCGTGGGGAGCACCATGGCACAGCGCGACAGCGAAGGCACTGGCTGCCGCTTCGAAGTGCGCGGCCCGGGCGCCGTGCCCGTCTGCCCGTTGAAGGCCATATGAGCACCCCACTCCCCCGGCCGCCCGTCGTCGCCCGCACGATCCGCAGGCTTTCGCCGCTCATCGTCCTGGCGTGGGTGGCGTTGACGCTCACCGTGACCTTGGCGGTTCCGCCGTTGGAGCAGGTCGGCGAAGAGCACTCCGTACCACTGGCTCCTCGGGACGCGCCGTCGGTGCGGGCCATGATGAACATGGGTACGGCATTCCAGGAATCCGATTCGGATAGTTTTGCCATGATCCTCCTGGAGGGGAAGGAACCGCTCGGGGACGACGCTCACACGTATTACCGCGAGTTGGTTCGCGAATTGCGGAACGACCCGCAGCATGTCGAACACGTGCAGGATTTGTGGGGCGATCGACTCACGGCGGGGGGCGTGCAAAGCCCCGACGGCAAGGCCGCATATGTCCAACTGAACCTGGCCGGCAACCAGGGCACCAGGTTGGCCCAGGATTCCGTGGCGGCGGTCCGGAGAATCATGCAGCAGACGCCGCCCCCCCAGGGGGTCG